>CAZQGA010000086.1:0-8023 GCA_964592735.1 uncultured Chromatiaceae bacterium
CCAGCGATAGTCCTTGTTCTCGATGACAGACGGCACCTCCAGGTGCCGTGCTGCGCCTTCAATTCCGGCGAAGGTATGTGGGGAAAATCGCTGGTCAATTCCAAGTGCCATCCGTCGTGAGACCGTGCCTTCAGGGTCGCCATAGAACTGTTCAATGCCGGTGAAGAACTGGTTGAATCCGGCAACATCAGTCGGCTCTATCGTCTGGTTGCCGATCAGCGGCCGGCGTACGGAGGTGAAGGCGGCCCCGCGCAGGGTCGTGCCTTGTACGGGCGACCACGCCAGCCCAAGCTTCGGGCTCAGCTGCCTGCGTTCGACGAAGGTCGGCAACATCGAGTAGGTAAGCCGGAAATGGTCGTAGGCCAGACCAGCGGTCAGCAGCAGGTGTTGCTCCGGGAATTTCTGCTGGGCATACAGGTAAGCGTTGGCGTCGTAACTGTCATTCCTGGCTTCCTCGAGCGGAAAGCGCTCTTTTACGTCGATGTAACCGGCGCCCCCGATCAACTGCAGGTTGCCGGATCTGTGCAGGCGCTGGATTTCCATCGCGAAACTGTCTGCATCTGTCCGGGTGACGAGTTCGTCGAGTGGACGGTAATGGACTTCACGCCTGCGGTCTTCGTACGCCCCTGAAAAAATCCAGTCTCCTGTGGGTGATATTTCATGTCTCCCGTTGAGGCGCAGGACCTCGCTGTTCTCGTCGATTTCAAAAGGCGTGGCATATGATTCATCCTTTGGAAAAAATATGTAGTCCAGAAGGAACTCTGACCGCCGGCCATCCACCTGCAGTGTCGTGGACTCCGTCGGCTGGTATTGGAGGAACGCCGCATAGACATCCTTCCTGCCGCGATTGTCCTCACCAAAGCCGTCAGTTTCGTAATGCAGTTGGCCGAGCGAGAAGCCGACGCGGCCTTCGAGGCCGCTGAGCGAGGCCTCGTTGCCCTGGGTACCACGGGACCCGGCTGAGCCATCCAGATGGAACAGAACCTGATCCCGGCTGAACAGCGAGTTGTACTCGCTGGAGCCAATGCGGGAGGGCCCGGCGGCGCGGTACAGCCCGAGATTGTCCTGGCTCTCGCTCAGTCGCAGGGGCGTGGCGGACAATGGCTGGCGAATCTCGGCCTGCAATGCCTTGCTGACCCGCGAGATCTCGTAGCGCGGCAGGGTTGCATAGGCGTTGGCGAGCAGCCGGTGGGCGGAGGAATTGCCATAGTTCTCGCCGAGCGCGGCGACGCCCTCGCGAACCGCCTGTTCCTCGAAGCAGAGTTCGCTGTAGCTGGCCGCGACGCTCGCAGTGCGCGCCGCGGCATCGTCATCGAGCAGCAGGCTGGAGCGGTAGACGCCGCGCTGGTCGTTCAGCTCGGTGGAGCGACCGAGGTCTGCCAGTGCATCCACGGGGCGGTTCACCGAATGCAGGCGGATGGCGTTGTAATACCAGGGCGTGGGGTCGCTCGGGTCGAGTTCCTTGGCAAGCGCGAACTGGACAGCCGCGAGATGGTTGTGCTTTTCCTCGTAGTACGCCTTGCCCACGTAGCTCCGTATGAGCGAACTGGCGGGATCAAGCAGTACGGCTATCTCGATTTGTTCGCGGCCCTCCGCCAGCCTGCCCTGGCGGATCAGGGCCAGGCCGAGGCCAAGGCGGGGCAGGGGTGCTGCCGAGGCGAGGCGGATCGCTTCGAGGAAAGAGTCGTGTGCCTCGCGGGTCTGCTGCGCTGCCAGGCTGGCGAAACCAAGTACGGAATGGGCCGGTGCCAGGGCGGGATCTGCAGCCACGGCGCGGTGTGCGGTTACCACTGCCTCCTCGTGTAACCCCGTGGCCAGCAGTATCTCGGCCAGGTGTGCCTGCGCCAGCGCATTGCCTGGCTCCGCGGCGACAGCCTGTTGCAGCGACCGGAGCGCGCCTGGCAGGTCATGGGCGGACTGCCGGACATAGGCCTCTGCGATGAGTGCGGTTGCGGAAGCGGGTTGCGCTGCCACGGCGCGCGCCGCGAACCGGCCGGCCTCTGGCGCGTCATTCTGCGTCAGCGCGATGATGGCGCGGATGGCGAGTGATTCTGCATCTGCCGGGTTGTTGGCCAGCAAATGATCGAGTTCCGCTTCGGCGTCTTTCACGCGCCCTACCGCCAGCAACTGCGCAGCCCGGCCGGCACCGGGTGATTCCGGAGCGGCCTGGCTTACCGGCGGGTAGAACAGTGTCCATTGCACAGCGTCCTGCGGCCGCATCACGGCCTGGACCAGCAGCCTGCCGCTGCCGTCGGCCATGACCGACTGCCCGCTGCGAGCGAGCGCACTGCTTCCGGCGGTATCCTCGACGGTCACCGCGCCCTCCAGCACCATGACCTGTGCATTGGCCGTGGTCACCGCCACGAGGAACTCCGTGCCCTCGATACCGGCATTGGCGAACGGCGTGAGGACCCGAAGTGACCGTGGATCCCGGGTGATAACGTGAATGACCCCGGTCAGGATCTGCAGCCAGGTCCTTTTGTCGTCCTGCGATGGCGGAAAGGTAATCGTGGAATTTTCGTTGACGCGGACCACTGTCTGATTCGGGAGGGCCAGCGCAGCGCGGGCCTGGGGGCCAACGCGAACGGAGTCCTCACCACAGATCCGGTCGTCGAGCGCAAGAGGCTCCCAGGTGTTCGTGCCGGCACGTCGGACCTCGATGTCCCCCTGTATCGACACCGCCGTCGCAACGGCGCGGTCGCAGGCCTGGGCAGGGGCTTTGCTGGAAAAACAGAGTGTGAAGACCAGCAGACAGACAAGCAGGACAGGCAGGACAGGCAGTCGTCGTCGTACTTCGTTGGTGGCGGCCATGCAGGAAGCTCCGTGTGTTGGCTACAACGGATCATGTGGCAATGGCGCTTCTGGCCAGTTGCCGACGGTGAGTCCCTATTGGCGTCGGCCCCCAGTCTATTCCGTGACATCGCGACGCGGCAATACGTGTGGCGAGGCGTCGGTGTCTTGTCCACTACACGGCCGGCCCGGCCGGCGGCATATCTCAGCGCAGCCAGCCCTTGCGGTGGAACCACAGCAAGGGGGCGATGACCGAGAGCACCATTGCGCCCAGCGCGAAGGGATAGCCCCAGGGCTGGTCAAGCTCGGGCATGTGGCGGAAGTTCATGCCGTAGATGCTGGCGATCAGCGTCGGCGGCAGCAGGGACACAGCGACCACCGAGAAGATCTTGATGATGTTGTTCAGGTTGACGTTGATGAAGCCCACCGTGGTGCTCATCAGGAAGTTCAGCTTGTCGAACAGGAAGGTCGAATGTGAGTCCAGCGAGTCGATGTCGCGCAGGATCTGCCGGGCCTCCTCGAACTGCTCGGTATTGAGCAGACGCCGGCGCATCAGGAAGCTGACGGCGCGGCGTGTGTCCATGACGTTGCGGCGGATGCGGCCGTTGAGGTCCTCCTCGGCGGCGATGGCGGTCAGTGCTTCGCTGGCGGACTGGTCATCCACGTCCTGGCGCAGCACGCGGGCGCTGACCTCCTCGAGGACGTCGTAAATGCCCTCCAGTGCGTCGGCCGAGTATTCCACGTTGGCGTCATAGAGTTTCAGCAGGACATCCTTGGCGTCTTCGATCATCGCCGGAATGCGCCGCGCCCGCAGGCGCAGCAGGCGAAACACCGGCAGTTCCTCGGCGTGCACGGAGAAGAGCACGTTGTCGGCGAGGATGAAGGCGACCCGCACGTTGCGCGTGGCGTGGTCGTCCTCGAGAAGAAAATCCGAGCGGATGTGCAGTTCGCCGTTGTCTTCTTCATAGAAACGCGCGGATTCTTCGAGGTCGTCCTCGTCAGCGTCCCGGGGAAGCTGCAGGCCGAAGTATCGCTGGAGCCACTCTTTTTCTTCCGCCGTCGGCGCGTCGAGGTCGACCCAGACCGGCTTCAGCGGACCGGGAGTGGCGCCGGGCTGGGTATCCTGCTGGACGAGGCGGCCGTTGGCCAGCGTGAAGATATTGAGCATGGGTGGTCCCTCCGGGCGCAGCTGGACACCCCGGGATGGATGCCCGGCCGGCAGCCGGCGGCGGTATGAAGCCCTATTTTTCTCGTGCGGGCAACTGTCGCGCCAAGGAAAAGGGGTGCTGCCTCGACAGGCAGCACCCCCTGGGCAACAGGGCTCTCCCGGCGGTCAGCGCGCAGCACCGCCGAAGCGTACCCGTGCAGTGAGCCCCCAGGTCCGCAGGCGCGGCTGGTTGATCGTCATGCGCATGGGCGGGAAGTCACCAAGCGAACTGGTCGGCGGGTTGTTGTGCGAAGCCATGTCCTGGGTGTTGCTCCAGAAGATGTCGCGGTAAGCGCCGATCGGCTTGTCGTAGTCGAGCAGGTTGTCGACGAACGCTTCCAGCGTGTAGGCGCCGGATTCCACGCCGAGCCTGAGGTTGACGAAGGTGGAGGGGGCGACCCAATTCTGGTTGTCATTGCCCGTGTACCACTTGTCTTTCCAGCTGACGTCGCCACGGCCGTAGAAATCCCAGTCGCCGACGAGCTGGCGGCGATACTGCAGGGTGGCATTGACCGTCCACGGCGAGATGCGCTGCATTTGCTTGCCGGAGATGTCGCCGGAGTCCTCCGCGCAGGCGTTGACCTGCGGCTGGCGCAGGTTAACCGGTGACGTCGGCAGGGCATAGATGGCGGACGGCGAGCAGCCGGGATCCGAGGAGTAGAAGTTCGGGAAGAACTGAAAGGACGCCTGTTTCGCTTTGCGCCAGGTTGAATCAGTGTAAGACAGGCCGAGGCTGGCACGCCAGCCGTCGTTGATCAGCAGGTCCGCCTGCAGTTCCCAGCCGAGGACCGTGGCATCTCCGGTGTTGCGGGTCAGGGATACGGTTTCCGTGGTTCCCTTGAGGATGCCGTCGGTCGGGTCGATGTATTCTGTCAGGGTCTGCGGTAGTACGGCATCGGTCCAGTCGATGCGGTAGGCGGAAAGATCGATGCCGAGACGGCCGTCCGCGGTGCGTCCCTTGACGCCCACTTCGACGGTCCAGTTCTTCTCCGGATCGTAGGGCTCGACGATGGCCACCTTGTCAGACGACTCCGAGTTGTCCGGGTTGATGAATTTCGTGGCCGCACCGGAGAAGCCGCCGCTCTTGCGTGCGTTGGCGAGCGAGCTGTAGATGAGCCAGCCCCGGTCTGTCCGGTAGTCCAGCGTGAGGCGCCCGCTGACCCAGCTCCAGTTGTCATGCGCCCGGCTGGCCTCGCCCTCGGCAGGCCGGTAGGTGGTTTCACCGGCGACCATGTCCGGGACCGCCCACATCGTGTAATCCTTTTTCTCCCAGGTGTAGCGGAGTTCACCGCGGACCTTCCAGCGATCGAGGAAGTCCTGCTCGGCCGAGGCAAAACCCGCCCAGGAGCGGGTCCGGGTGAATTCCTCGAGCTGGTCGTTGGCGTAGCCGGGGTCGCTCGCAAACAAGGTATTGCCAAAGGGCGCCAGGTAGGCACCTGGCGCACCTCGCTGGCAAGGGCAGAAGTTGCCGAGGTTGTTCCAGGGCTGGAGGTCATCCGGCAGCGGGTTGGTGAGGAGGTTCTGGCCGGCCCGGCTCTCGTCACGCACGTTGTAGAAGTACAGGCCCGTCGACCAGCGGAACGCCTCGTCCTGCGGGCTGCTGAAACGCAGCTCCTGGCTGAATTCGCGCACCTCGCTGCCGCTCTCGCGGTCGAGGACCCCGCTGAAGAAACGCTTCAACGGCGTTGGCACACCGCCATTGGTGCAGGCAACGTCCCAGGTGCCCGTGCAGTACACGAAAGGCACGCTGTCGCCGAGGCGGCCGAAGTCGAGGTTGCCGTCCTGCTTGGTGTCGACGAAGCCGGTCAGCGCCGTCACGGTGCCGACGCCGATATCCCAGTCGATGCCCAGGCTGGTGCGCAGCACCTCGCGATCCTCACCTGTCGAGCCGCGGGTCATCGGGATGTCGTTGCCTGACATCGATGGCATCTCGCCACAGTAGTTGCTCATGATCGGGCTGCCGTAGGGTACGCCGCTGGCATTCTTGAGCTTCGGGTTGTTGATGGCCGCATCCTCGCAGTTGGCCTGGATGGCGGTGACGGCGGCAGTGGCGATGTCATCGCTGGAGTAATAGGCGCGTGCGATGACCTCGAGGTTCTCGATGGGTGTCCAGAACAGGCTGCCCTGCACGCTGCGGTAGGTGTAACCGCCGACGTCCTGGTCGTACAGCGGATCGTCGTATGAGCCGTCCCAGTCGTCGTAGCTGACGCCGATGCGGCCCCTCAGCGTGTTCTCGAGGATGGGGCCGCTGACCGATCCGCTGGCAGCAAACTTGCCGCGGTTGCCGGCTGTCACGGCACTCTTGGCCTCGAAGACATCGCTCGGCCGCTTGGTGACGAAATTGATGGCACCGCTGAAGGCGTTGCGGCCGTAGAGCGCGCTCTGGGGCCCCTTGACGACTTCGATGCGCTCGAGGTCGAGCTGGCTGAAGTTCAGCGCCTCGCGTCCGTAGACGTAGAGGCCATCGACGAATATGGCGGCACTGGTCTCCCGCGCCTTGATGTCGGTGGGCGCGACGCCACGGATGATGGGTGTCGGCAGGGCCTCGCCGAGCGCGTTGTAGAACTGCAGGCCCGGCGTCATGTTGGCGATGTCCTTGAGATCGGCAATGCCGGCCGCCTCGATCGCCTTCTCGCTGAACGCCGTGATCGCCAGCGGGATGTCCGCCAGACGCTCCTCCATCTTGCGCGCCGTGACGACGATCTCCTCCGCCGCCGGGCCTTTGTCTGCCGCCGCTGCGACTGGCGATACCAGCAATGCGCCAATGGCGATACCGGACACCAGGCCGGAAATTGTGCTCTTTGCGCCGGGACGGGTTGCCCCGCAGGATTTGACGATCATGTGCTCTGCCCCCCCTCAAGGCCCAGTCATCTTGTCATGACAACCAGATGGCCAACAATAACGCATTGGCTTGACCAGGAGGCAACTGTGGCATTTTGCCGCATGCTGATATGGGATCTGCCTTATGCGGTCTTGTTCCCGCCCGCCTTCGCCCGATCCCGCATCGCCGGCCTGGTCGGGTAACACATCCGGAATCCGGTTTATGGTCATGTGTCAGGGCTGCAGCCGCAGCAGGCGGCCTGCCGTGGATGGTCACCAACGCCGGACAGCCGCGCAACGGGCAGTGTAAAGTCCGGGCCCATGCTGGAAATCCGGCTCGACCTGCTGCAGACGCTGGCGCTGGCGGCCGTGGTGTACTACCTCGGCGTAAAACTGCGCCAGCGGATTGCCGTCCTCGATCGGCTGAACATCCCCTCTGCGGTGGTGGGTGGGCTGCTGTTTGCTGCCATCGTGTTTGCCTGCCGCGACCGGTTGCTGAACCTGGTGCTCGACACGTCCGCCCAGCCCGTACTCAACGTCGCGTTCTTCACCACCATCGGCATGGGAGCGAGTCTTGCCCTCCTGCGCCGGGGCGGCGTCGCCGTGCTGGTCTTTCTCGCGTTCTCCGTGGCGACCTGTTTCATCCAGAATGGCGTGGGCATGGTGCTGGCGGCGGCGTTCGGGCAATCGCCGCTGCTTGGGGTGATGGCCGGTTCGGTCACGCTGGTGGGCGGGCCGGCGACCGGGCTTGCCTTCGCACCGCTGTTCGAGGCGGCGGGCCTGAACGGGGCTGCGGTCATCGCCATCACGGCCGCCGTGTTCGGCATCGTCAGTGGCGGGCTGGCCGGCAATCCCGTGGGCACCTTGCTGATCCGCCGCCATCGGCTGCACGCCCGCCAGCACTCGCAGCGGGAGTTGCGCGCGGAGCTGGAATTCCCGGCCGAATCTCCGGTGCGTGAACTCGTCGTGGATGTCGACCGGGAAGATTCCCCGGTCATCCGCAATCTTGCCGTGCTGGCGCTCGCGATGGGCACTGGCAGCGTCCTCAGCCACTGGATCGAGGCGGCCGGGCTGACCCTGCCGGCCTACATCGGCGCCATGATCATGGCCTCGGTGCTGCGCAACCTCGACGAGGCGACCGGCTGGTTTGGCATCGACGAGCACACCATGGAATTCGTGGGTGGCGTGGCACTCAACATCTTCCTG
>CAZQGA010000087.1:0-7933 GCA_964592735.1 uncultured Chromatiaceae bacterium
GAAATGCTCCAGCTGCAGATCCGCTTCGACAAGACCCGCGGTGCGCGTGCCCTGGTCTTTCTGGAAAGCAAGCGGTTCCGTGCGGCCTACGACCTGCTGGTACTGCGTGCCGGGGCCGGCAATGCGGATCCTGGCCTGGCGCAATGGTGGACTGCGCTCCAGGCGCTGCCACCGGAGGAGCAGCGCCGTGAACTCGGCCTCGAGCGCCGCGGTGCCGGCAGCCGGCGCCGGCGCGGGCGTGGCAGCCGCAACGGTCGTCCCGCCGATGATCTCGGCGGCGACCCGCTGCCGGCCTGAGTTCCCACGGCCCGCAGCGCATTGGTCATGGCCGGGCTGGTCTGGACACCTGTCTACGTGGGCATGGGCAGCAATCTGGGTGATCCGCCCCGCCAGCTCGACCAGGCTGCGCTTGCCCTGGCCGGCTTGCCCGGGACGCGACTGGTGGCTGTGTCCGGCTATTTCCGCAATCCGCCCTTCGGGCCCGTCGCCCAGCCGGATTTCGTCAATGCCGCGGCAGGCCTGCTGACGCGACTGCCGCCGCGTGAGTTGCTGGCCGCCCTCAAGGGCATCGAGCAGGACCAGGGGCGGGAGCCGTCGCCGGCGAGCCGCTGGGGACCGCGGACGCTGGATCTTGATCTCCTCATCTACGGGGACCTGCGCCTGGCGGAGGCGGGGCTGACCCTGCCGCACCCGGGCATTGCCGGACGAAATTTTGTATTGTTGCCGCTTGCGGAGCTGGCCCCGGGACTGAACGTGCCGGGGCTTGGCCTGGTGAGGGAGCTGGCTGCACGCGTCGACACCGGCAGCATGCAGCGGCTCGACTGACGGCGACCCAGAGCGCCACCGCCGGTGGCGTCGTCCATAACAAGAACGAAACAGGGCGCATGGCGGAGCGACGGCATATCGTCATCGAGGGGCCCATCGGGGTCGGCAAGACCAGTCTGGCCCGCCGCCTGGCTGAAAGCACTGACGGCGAGCTGATGCTGGAGGAGGCGGAGGCGAATCCGTTCCTGGAACGCTTTTATCGCGATCCGCGTGCGGCAGCGCTGCCCGCGCAGCTCTTTTTCCTGTTTCAGCGGGTGAGGCAGATCGAGCAACTGCGCCAGCCCGAGCTCTTCAACGCGATGCGCATCGCCGATTTCATGATCGAGAAGGACCGGCTGTTTGCCGAGATCACCCTCGACCGGCACGAGATGTGCCTCTACGACCAGGTCTGGGAGTCGCTCGATATCCAGCCGCCCGTGCCGGACCTGGTGGTGTACCTGCAGGCACCGGTGGATACCTTGCTGTTCCGGATCGCACGCCGCGGCCTCGGCTACGAGCAGCAGATCAACCGGCGCTACCTCGAGCGGCTGGCGGACGGCTATGCGAGGTTCTTCCATGGCTATGACGCGGCACCGCTGCTGATCGTGAATGCCGCAGCCCTCGATCCGGTTCATAATGACGGGCACTTCGGCATCCTGCGCGAGGAGATCCGCCGGGTGCGCAGTGGCAGGCATTTTTTCAATCCGGTAGCAACGACGCTCGCCTGAAGGCGGGCCGGCCGGCGGAGGAAGACCTTGGCATACAAGCAGCTCCAGCAGCGCGGCATGCCGCAGCCGCCGGTCACGATCTCGACCCTGCGGACCATGAAGGCCGACGGCGAGCCGATCGCCTGCCTGACTGCCTACGATGCCAGCCTGGCAGCCATCGTCGATGAGGCCGGTACCGATGTGGTGCTGGTGGGTGATTCCCTCGGCATGGTGATCCAGGGGCACGACACCACGGTACCGGTCACCGTCGCCGACATCATCTATCACTGTCGTGCAGTAGCGCGGGGCCTACGCCGGGCGTTCCTCATGGCGGACATGCCGTTCATGAGCTACACGACACCGGTGCTGGCGCTGGAGAATGCGGTACGCATGATGCAGGAGGGTGGGGCGATGATGGTGAAGCTCGAGGGCGGGCAGAGCCAGATCCGCATCGTCGAGCACCTGGCGCAGCACGACATTCCCGTCTGCGCACACATCGGCCTGAAGCCGCAGTCCGTGCACAAGCTCGGGGGCTTCCGCGTGCAGGGTCGTGAACAGGTGGAAGCCCGCCGCATGGTCGAGGATGCCCGTGCGCTGGAGCAGGCCGGGGCCGACATCATCCTGCTCGAGTGCGTGCCGAACGAACTCGGCCAGGCCGTGCGCGATGCGGTGGGCGTGCCGGTGATTGGCATTGGTGCCGGGCCCGGCGTCGACGGGCAGATCCTCGTGCTCTATGACATGCTCGGCATCACCCAGGGTCGGCTGCCGCGCTTCGTGCAGGATTTCATGCAGGCCGCCGGCTCGGTGGAGACGGCCTGCGCAGCCTACGTCCAGGCTGTCCGCAATCGCAGCTACCCGGCACCCGAGCACTGCTTCTCCTGAGCGGATGCAAGCGTGAGAATCCTGCACACGACGGCTGCGGCCAGGCGCCTCGTGCACGCCTGGCAGAAGGCGGGCGAAAAGGTCGCCCTGGTGCCCACCATGGGCAACCTGCATGCCGGTCATGCCAGCCTGATGGAGATCGCCAGGCGGCGCGCGGATCGCGTGGTCGCCAGCATCTTCGTGAACCCAACGCAGTTCGGTCCCGGGGAAGACTACGCCAGTTATCCGCGGACCCTGCGTGCCGATGCCGCCTGCCTGCGTGCGGGTGGCGTCGACGCGGTGTTCGTGCCGGCAGTGGCGGTCATGTACCCGGGTGGCGAGGCGGGCCGTACCACGGTTTCCGTGCCAGGCCTGTCCACTGACCTCTGCGGTGCCCATCGCCCGGGGCACTTCGATGGCGTGGCATCCGTGGTGTTGCGCCTGTTCAATATCGTCCGGCCCGATGTCGCCGTGTTCGGCGAAAAGGATTACCAGCAACTGGTGCTGCTGCGATGGATGGCGCGTGACCTGTTCCTGGATCTGCGCATCGTCGGCGGTGCCACGGTCCGTGAGGCCGATGGCCTCGCCATGAGCTCCCGCAACCAGTACCTGAACGCCACAGAGCGCCGGATCGCCCCGGCCCTGCATGCGGTCCTGCTCCAGTGCCGGCAACAGCTGCTGGATGGCAGCCGCAGCTGGGGTGTCATCGAGCGGCGCGCCCGGCGCCAGCTCGAGGCTGCCGGGTTTCACCCGGACTACGTGGCGATCCGCGCTGCGCGGGACCTGGCGCCACCCGTGGCCGGGACACGTGAGCTGCGTGTGCTTGCCGCGGCCCGGCTCGGCCGGACGCGACTCATCGACAACGTGGCGGTGCGCCTGCGCTGAGCCGGCGGTGTCTCAGGGGCGCTGATGCTGCTGCAATGCCCAGCGCACATGCTCGCGAACCATTTCGTCAGGATGGTCGCGGCGTGCCTCGAGTGCGGCGATGACTGCCGGGGATGAGGGTGCATTGCCGAGTGCCACGGCGAGGTTGCGCAGCCAGCCCGTGTATTTTGCGCGCCGGATTGCACTGCCTTCGGTGCGCGCGAGCCAGGTCTCCTCGTTCCACAGGAACAGCCCGGTGAGGCTGGCCTGGTCGAGCCCGTGACGCGGGGCGAAATCCGCTTCGGTGGAGAACTGCGCAAACTTGTTCCAGGGGCAGGCGAGCTGGCAGTCGTCGCAGCCGAATACGCGGTTGCCGATGGACTTGCGCAGTTCAACGGGAATGGAACCCTTGTTCTCGATCGTGAGGTAGGAGATGCAGCGGCCTGCATCGAGCACATAAGGCGCGATGATCGCGCCGGTCGGGCAGGCGCTGATGCAGGCGCTGCAGCTGCCGCAGTGATCGGTCGCCGGTACGTCGACGGGCAGCGCGAGGTCCGTGAGGATCTCGCCCAGCAGGAACCAGGAGCCTGCCTTCGTGTTGACCAGCACCGTGTGCTTGCCGATCCAGCCGAGTCCGGCCTGCTGGGCGAGTGGCTTCTCCATCACCGGACCGCTGTCGACGAAGGCACGGTAACCGAATGGCCCGACCGTCTCGCTGATCTGCGTGGCGAGCTTCTGCAGCCGCGGGCGCATGATGCGATGGTAGTCGCGGCCCAGCGCGTAGCGGGTGATCCACGCGTATCCGGGAGGCTGCGTCATGCGCGCCGCCGGCCAGGCATCTTCGCGCCAGTAGTCCATGCGCAGCGAAATGACCCGCAGCGTGCCGGGCACGACGGCTGCAGGATCGGTGATGAGGGATGCGCGGTCCCGGAGCCACTGCATGTCGGCATGCAGTCCGCGCCCGAGCCATTCGTGCAGTCGCGCGCCGGCAAGGCCGAGATCCGGTGCAGCGATGCCCACCTGCTGGAAACCAAGCCCGGTGGCCCAGATGCGAATGCGTGCAGCGAGATCGGCAAGTTCGGCCGATGACAATTCCATGGACGGATCCGGTCGGCAGGCCTCCAGTATAATCCGCGCCATGTCGCAGTCCCCGAGCTTCCTGTACACGCCCGCGGCGGTGCGCGAACTCGATCGCCTTGCCATCGGGGAACTTGGCATCCCGGGCTTCGAGCTCATGAGCCGGGCGGGTCGTCTCGTGTGGGAGACCGCCCGCCAGCGCTATCCCGCTGCGCAGCGCTGGCTGGTGCTTTGCGGTGCCGGCAACAATGCCGGTGATGGCTATGTCATCGCGCAGCTTGCCCGTGCGGCGGGGCAGTCCGTCACCGTGGCGGCGCTGTCTGATCCGCACCATCTGCAGGGCGATGCCGCGCAGGCATGGAAGCAATATGAGCGTGCGGGTGGCACGGTGGTGCCGTTCACGGCTGCGCTTTGCGCGCAGGCCGATCTTCTCATCGATGCGCTGCTCGGCACGGGGCTGACTCGCCCCCTCGAGGGCGCCTGGCTGCATGCCGTCGAGGCGATCAATGCGGCAGCCGCACCGGTGATCGCGGTCGACGTGCCCACCGGCCTGGATGGCGCGACAGGCCAGCCGTCTGGTGTCGCGGTGCAGGCTGACATCACCGTGACTTTCATCGGACGCAAGCAGGGACTCTATCTCGGTGCCGGCCCGGATCACGCAGGCGCAGTGGTCTTCGGTGACCTCGGCGTCCCTCTGCGGCGCCTGGCGCAGGTCACACCCGGATTGCGCCTGTTCGATCATGACGACTGGCTGCAGTGGCTGCCTCGGCGGGCGCGTACGGCGCACAAGGGAGATTTCGGCCATGTGCTGGTCGTCGGCGGCAACAGCGGCATGGGTGGGGCCGTGCGACTGGCGGCGGAAGCCGCGTTGCGCGCCGGGGCAGGCTTGGTCAGCGTCGCCACGCGTGCCGAAAACGTTGCTGCAGTCCTGGCTGGCCGGCCCGAATTGATGTGTCGTGCTGTGGCTGCGCCGGATGATCTCGGTGGTCTGCTCGAGCGGGCGACGCTGATCGCCATCGGCCCCGGGCTCGGGCAGGACGAGTGGGCACAGCAGTTGTTCCGGCATGTGCTCGGGCAGCCGCAGCCACTGGTTGTCGATGCTGATGCATTGAATCTGCTGGCCGGACAGCCCCGGCGGCGGGAGAACTGGGTACTGACGCCGCACCCGGGCGAGGCGGCCCGGCTGCTCGGCATCACGACGGCTGCCGTGCAGGCGGATCGGGCAGGCGCAGCTGCGGGCCTTGCCGGGCGTTTCGGTGGTGTTGGCCTGCTCAAGGGGCGTGGCACCCTCGTTGGGCGCAGCGGTGAACTGCCCTGGCTGATTGATGCGGGCAATCCGGGCATGGCTTCGGCTGGCATGGGTGACGTGCTGACGGGACTGGTCGCCGGCATTGCCGCCCAGCATCGGCCAGGGGATCTGTCCGGTGCTGCAGCCTGTGCCGCCTTCATCCATGCCAGTGCGGGTGATGAGGTCGCACGCGCGGGCGAGCGCGGCATCGTTGCCAGCGACCTGTTCGGACCCTTGCGCCGATGGCTCAATCCGCAGGGATGATGCTGCCTGATGCCGCCGCGACTGAGCGTTGCGGCCGGCACTGCGCCAGCGCGCTGCTCACGCTGCGTCCGGCAGCGCTGGTCATTTACCTGGAGGGGGACCTCGGTGCCGGCAAGACGACGCTGGTGCGTGGCTTGCTGGCAGGCCTGGGTCACAGGGGCCGGGTTCCGAGCCCTACCTATACGCTGGTCGAACCGTATTCACTCGCAGGCTACGCCTTGTATCACGTCGATCTTTACCGGTTGCGCGATCCGCGGGAACTCGAAGATATCGGGCTGGTGGAGCAGTTGACGGCCGGGGCAATCGGCCTCATCGAATGGCCTGATCATGGCGCAGGCTACCTGCCCGCAGCAGACCTGGTGCTGAGCCTTCAGCCGCGGGGAGAAGGGCGGTTCCTGTGCTGGGAGGCACGCAGTCCCGCAGGGGAGCAGTTGGGCCGTGCATTCGCGCAAGCAGCAGCCGGCGACGAGGATGATCCGGTGGTTGTGCCAGATGCCTGACCTTGTGGCGCATGTTTAGCCGGTATCTGCCTAATTTCAGAAAGGAAAAAACTTCCAATGCGGTCGGCGGTGGCTATAATCCATGTCCATTGGCCGAAGGGAAGGCAGGGCGTGCGCAAGGCCTGGCGTTGGTTGACTGTGGCATCTGTCCTGGCGTTGACTGCGACGCCGGCAGCAGCGGGCCAGGCAGCCGTCGAACATCTGGAACTCACGAGCAGCAGCGCGAAGACGACGCTGGTGCTGGATTTGACCGATTCCAGTCAGTACCGGCTGTTCACGCTCGCGAACCCTGAGCGGGTGGTCATCGATCTGCTCGGGGCGCAGCTCACGAAACATGCCCTGCCGCTGCCAGCCGGCGCCGGCGCGGTACGCCAGTTGCGTGCGGCCAACCGGCCGGACGGCTCATTGCGCATCGTGCTGGACATGGCGGCGCGTGCCGAGCCGCAAAGCGCGATGCAACGCTCCAGCACCGCCAGCGGCGTACGCCTGCAGATCGACCTGCTGACGGCGGCACCGGCTGACGCTGCGCCAGCTGCGATGACAGCGGCTGTTCCTGTTCCAGGGCCCGCAACCGAGCCGGTTCCGGCGGCGCAGCCGCCCGTGACTCCGGCCGGCACAAGTGCGGCGGAAGTCCCCACCGCACCGGTTGCGTCACCCCTGGTCGCGACGGTTCCGCGGGTGTCTGCGGGCAGCAGCGGCCGGGCGCCAGCAGGCCGGGACATCGTCGTCGCCATCGATGCCGGCCACGGGGGCAAGGACTCCGGTGCGCACGGTCCGCGCGGCGTGCTCGAGAAGGACGTGACTTTGCATCTGGCGCGACGCCTGGCCGAGGTCATCAACGCAGAGCCCGGCATGCGTGCCGTGCTGACGCGTGATCGCGATGAATTCATTCCCCTGCGGGGCCGCATGGAGCGGGCACGCACGGCTTCGGCCGACCTGTTCATCTCGGTGCATGCCGATGCCGTCCACAACCGCGAGGTCCAGGGAGGGTCGGTCTATGTGCTCAACGAGAAGGGTGCCACGGATGAAGCCGCCCGGCGCCTGGCCGCGCGTGAGAATGCCGCGGACCTGATCGGCGGCGTGTCCCTGCGCACGAAAGATCCGATGCTGGCTTCCGTCCTGCTCGACCTGTCGCAGAATGCATCGCTCAGTTCGAGCATCGAGGTTGGCGACCATATCCTGCGCCAGATGGCCCGGGTCGGTACGGTACGCAAGCCCCAGGTCATGCAGGCTCCCTTCATGGTACTGAAGTCGCCCGACGTGCCCTCGGTGCTCATCGAGACGGCGTATATCTCCAATCCCCAGGAAGAGCAGCGCCTGAACAGCAATGAATATCGCAACCAGCTGGCTGTGGCGATCTTTGCCGGTGTGCGTGACTACTTTCAGAAGAACCCGCCGCGGGGCACTCTCCTGGCGGCGGCCAGTCGCCCGCAGGGGACTGAATCTCTCGAGCACGTCATTCGCCCAGGCGAGACGCTCTCTGGCGTCGCCTCACGGTACAACATCAGCGTACGTCGCATCCGCGACGTCAACCAGCTTCATTCCGACCGGGTGCTCCCCGGCCAGAT
>CAZQGA010000088.1:0-7930 GCA_964592735.1 uncultured Chromatiaceae bacterium
AGCACTGGAAGACGCTCGCCACCAGCTGGTTCAACCTCGGCGGCCTCATCGGCACGCTGCTCACCATCCCGGCGGCGAAGCTGCTCGGGCGCAGGCCGATGTTCATGCTGTACTGGGCGGCATCCGCGGTGGCGCTGTTCGCCACCTTCGGCCTGGATCTCGAGCCGGAGACACGCCTGGTGATGTATTTCGCCATCGGCCTGACGGTCTTCGGCGTATTCGGCAGCTTCACCTACTACCTGCCGGAGCTGTTCCCGACGCGCCTGCGCGGCACGGGGTCGGGCTTCTGCTACAACATCGGCCGCGTGGTCGCAGCCGTCGGGCCGTTCATCGTCGGCTCCGTCGCTGCCCGCGGTACCAGTGCCGCGATCGACGTGCTCTTCTACGTTGGCTTCATCCCGCTGCTGGGCTTGCTCTTCATGCCCTGGGTCATCGAGACCCGCGGGCGCGTGCTGGCCTGAGGGCACCAACACCCCGCCCTTGCGGCCCTTCAGCCTGGCCCCTTCGGGGGTGTGCTCCTGGGATCCCGGGTGCAGCCTGTGGAGGTGCTGCCATCTGCTGCCCGATGCGCCGCGCGAGCCACATCGCCGGCGCCATGGCGGCCGCGCCGATGAGGAAAGGTGCGTTCATGCCGAGTTGGCCGTAGAGCGTGCCGGCACCCGCCTGGCCCATGAAACGGGCGAGTGCACTGGAGGACTGATAGACGCCGAGCACCAGGCCGCGCTCGGCGGTGCCAGAGCGCTTGGAGATGAGCGTCTGCATGCTGGTCTGGAAGAGCGCCGTGCCGATGGCCTGGAAAGTCAGGGCAAGCATGCACTGCGCCATCGAACCCGACAACGCGAGTCCCACCCAGGCGACGACGAACATTGCCACCGCCGCTTTCACCAGCCCCAGTTCGCCGAAGCGCGCGGTGAGCTTGCCCATGCCGAAGAACTGGATGCCGGTGATGAGTGCACCGGTGTAACCGAGCGTGATGCCGATTTCGCGGGCATTGAGGTCGAGACGGTAGTACGCCCAGTACGGGAAGATCGATTCGCGCACCGCCATGAAGGTCACGACGATCAGCGCCAGCACGAGCATCATGCTGATCACCGGACGTGCGGTGACACGGCGCAGGTCGGCGACCAGGCCGCGCCGTTCGCGCCGGGCCTGGGCGCGCGCAGCCTCCGTGTGTGTCTCGGGCAGGAAGAACCAGATTGCAACTGCGGCAGCGAAGGAAAACACCGCGGCCACGATGGCCGGGCGCATCAGGTTGGCATCGGCCATGGTGGTGCCGCCGGCGAGCAGGCCACCGATGGCCGGCCCGACGGCGAAGCCCAGCCCGAAGGCCGAGGAGATCTTGCCCATGGCGCTGGCGCGTTCGTCAGGCGTGCTGATGTCGGTGATATAGGCGTAGGCTGTCGACAGGTTGGCGGCCGTGACGCCGCTGAGCACGCGGGCCAGGGCCAGCAGCCACAGGGAATCGGCAAAGCCCATCAGCAGGTAGGAGCCGGCGTGGCCCAGCATGCTGACCAGCAGGACCGGACGGCGGCCGTAGCGGTCGCTGATCATCCCCCACAGCGGCATGGCCAGCGACTGGCACAGGGCGTGTACCGCGATGATGAGCGTGATCAGTTCCGGGCCGGCGCCGAGCCGTTCGGCAAAAAAGGGCACCAGCGGGATGACAATGCCGAAGCCCACGAGGTCGATGAACACGACCGCGAACAAGGTCGCAAAGGCAAGGCGGGGTGGCGCGGTCATGGGCTGCGCGAATTTATCATATTGTTATAATGACATGCAGGCCTCGCGCCAAGAGGGACCCGCCCGATGACCGATTTCCGACAGCCTGATGCCGCCGCTGGTCCAGCGCTGAGCCGTCGCAGCTTCGTCATTGCTGCAGGAGGCTCTGCGGCCGGGCTGTGGCTGGCGCTGCGGCCGGCACCGGCCGGGGCTGGTGCCGCTGCCGACACGGCCCCCGTCGTGCCCGGTTCACCTGGTGCAGACTGGCCCAGCCGGCAACTGGCCGCTTATCTCGAGATCACCGCCGATGGCGCGGTGCGCATCGTCAATCCCGAGCTCGAGGTGGGGCAGGGGGTACACACGAGCCTGCCGCTGATCCTCGCCGATGAGCTCGGTGCGGACTGGACGCGCGTCGAGGTCCGCCAGTCCTGGGCCGACGACAGCTTCATCAATCCCATGAAGGGCATCCAGGCCACGGGGCGCAGCATGAGTGTGCGCGGCCAGTACGAACTGCTGCGCAAACTGGGCGCGACGGCGCGCATCCTGCTTTGCCAGGCAGCCGCTGCGCAGTGGGGTGTGCCAGCCGCCGACTGTACGACAGAGAATGGTGCTGTCGTGCACCGCTCGAGTGGCCGCCAGCTGGCCTTCGGCGGGCTTGCTGCTGCGGCTGCTGCGCTGCCTTTGCCCGAAGCGGTCGAGCTGCGGCCCGATGCCGAGCTGCGCCACATCGGCCGTGATGTGCCGCGCAAGGATGTGCCGGCCAAGGCCACCGGCAGTGCCGTGTTCGGCGTCGACGTGCGGCTGCCGGGCATGCTGGTGGCGGCCGTGCGGGCGAGCCCGGTGTTCGGCAGTGCCTTGGTCAGCGTCGATGAGGCACCTGCACGCGCCTTTCCCGGCGTGCATGCGGTCGTGCGTCTACCCGATGCCGTAGCCGTGGTGGCGGAGAACAGCTGGCAGGCCGATGAGGCGCTCGAAGCGCTGGAGCCGGTGTTCGCGCCCGGTCCGCATGACAGCCTGGATTCGGCTGGTCTGCAGGCCAGCCTGCGCGCTGCGCTCGATGAGCCTGGCGTGGCAGGCGGGGCGCGGGGTGACCTGCCCGCACCGGTGCCGGGCGGCAAGCACCTGGAGCTCGAATACGAAGTGCCCTATCTGGCACATGCGACGCTGGAACCGATGACGGCCACGGCGCTGGTGAACGGGGCTGGTTGCCAGATCTGGGCGCCGACGCAGGGTCCGATGCGCCTGCGTGATGCCGTGGCCGAGGCGCTCGGCATCCCGCCGACGGCGGTGAGCGTGCAGCGTACCTTCGCCGGCGGGGCCTTCGGGCGCCGCTGGATGGTCGATTTCGGCGTGCAGGCCGCACTCATCGCCCGCGCCGTGCCCGGGCGGCCCGTGAAGCTGATCTGGTCGCGCACGGAGGACATGCAGCACGACTTCTATCGCCCCGGGTTCGCGGCCCGCATTGCGGCCGATCTCGACGCCGGAGGGCGGCTTGCGGCAATGGACGTGAAGCTGGCCGGTGCATCCATCATGGAATGGGGCCGGCCCGGTTACCTGAAAGGCAAGGCCGATCCGCTCGCGGTCAGCAATTTTGCCGACCTGGTTTACCGGGTGGCGAACTACCGCCTGCACTGGGTGCCGGTGGTCAATCACATTCCGGTCGGGACCTGGCGCTCGGTAGGCCAGTCACACAACGGCTTTTTCCTCGAATGCGCGCTGGATGAGATCGCCCATGCAGCGGGCCGCGATGCGCTCGATTTGCGCCTCGAGCTGCTCGCGGCACGACCACGGCACCAGGCGGTGCTGCGGGCGGCGGCGGCGCGGGCCGGCTGGGGCCGCAAGCTGCCGCCCGGCGAAGGCATGGGCCTCGCACTCGTCGAGGACCAGGGCTCACCGGTGGCGCAGGTCGTTCACGTGCGCATGGTGGAGGGCAAGGTCCGCGTGCTGGAGGTCTGCTGTGCCATCGACTGCGGCCGTGCCATCCAGCCCGAGGGGGTGCGCATGCAGATGGAGGGCGGCATCATCTTTGGCCTCACGGCGGCGTTGTACGGCGAGATCCACTTCAAGGACGGTCGGGCGCGCGAGAGCAACTTCCACGATTACCGCATGGTCACGCTGGCCAACACGCCGGTCATCAAGGTCGATGTCATCGAGGGCGGCCGGCCCTGGGGCGGCGTTGGCGAGCCGGGTGTGCCACCGGTGGCCCCTGCGCTGGCCAATGCGGTCTTCGCAGCCACCGGCCAGCGTATCCGCAGTCTGCCGTTGGTGCGCCATGGGCTGGCCCTCTAGTCCGGAAGTGCCGCAGCGCCCCGGCCTTTGGGCGGTGGCCCGGGGCAGGCGGCCTCCAGGGCGCGCGCGCTCCCGGTTGGCCGGCCTGGCGGTCGTACTGCTCCTCGCAGGCTGCGCCAGCCATGCGCCCCGCGCGGGCGTGACCCTGCAGGATTGTCAGCAGTGCCCGCCGCTGGTCGTGATCCCGCCGGGCAGTTTCCAGATGGGTGCCGCGGGTGGCGAGGAAGGGCGTCCGGAGGGACCGGTACGTGCCGTCCACATCAGCAAGGCATTCGCGCTCGGCCGCCATGAGGTGACGCAGGCGCAGTTCGCTGCCTTCGTCTCCGCCACCGGCCACGTCGTGGCGGGTGGCTGCCAGGTGTGGAGCGGGGAGTGGCGCACGCCGCCGGAGGCGGACTGGACCAATCCGGGTTACGCTCGCACGCCCTACGACGACGAGCCAGTGGCCTGTGTGTCCTGGAACGATGCCGGGGCCTATGTGCGCTGGCTGTCGCAGCGCACCGGCCAGCGCTACCGCCTGCCGAGCGAGGCGGAGTGGGAGTACGCTGCCCGGGCTGGCAGCACCGCGGATTACTACTGGGTGGATTCCGGTGCCGACGCCGACACGGGTGCCTGTGACTACGCGAACGTCTACGACGCCGCTGGCGAGCGTGGCAGCCACTTCAAGTGGGCGCCCTTCACCTGCGACGATGGCCATGCGCAGGCTGCACCGGTCGGCAGTTTCAAGCCCAACGCCTTTGGCCTGTACGACATGATTGGCAACGTCTGGGAGTGGACGGCTGACTGCTACGAGGCACCTTATCCGGCCAGGCCCGTCGATGGCAGCGCCGTCGAGGCGGCATCCGGCACCTGCGAACGGCGCGTCACCCGCGGCGGCAGCTGGATCACCCGGCCCAGCCGCGACCGCGTGACGTTCAGGGGCCGGGACCCGGTCGATGCGCTGTATTCATTCTTTGGCTTCCGTGTGGCACGTGACCTATGAGCGGACCCGGCTCCGGTACGCAACCCCGCCCCATCAGCAGCGGTGCCGGGTACATCGAGTCGCTGCGCGGGCGCGGGTTGCGCGTATTCTTCCGTGGCGAGTTCGTCGTGGAGCCGGTTGACCATCCGGTGATCCGCCCCTCCATCCATGCGATGGCCGAGACCTACGATCTGGCGGCGCGCAACCCGGAACTGGCGACTGCGGTGTCACCGTATACGGGCAACCGGGTCAACCGGTTCCTGCACATCGCGGCCTCACCGGCGGACCTGGTGATGCAGAACAAGATGCAGCGGCGCCTCGGACAGCTGACCGGCACCTGCTTCCAGCGCTGCGTGGGCATGGATGCCTTCAATGCCCTGCATTCGGTGACCTGGGAGATCGATGCGCGGCATGGCACGGCTTACCACCAGCGCCTGCTCGATTTCCTCGGTCTTGCCCAACGGCTCAATCTCGTGGTGGGCGGCGCCATGACCGATGCGAAGGGCGACCGCAGCAAGGCCCCGCACGAGCAGGCCGACCCGGACGTCTTCGTGCACATCACGCGCCGTGACGCGAGTGGCGTTTGGATCCGCGGCGCCAAGGCCCACCAGACCGGCTGCATCAACTCCCACTGGCTGCTCGTCATGCCGACCCAGCGCCTGGGCGAAGCCGATCGGGACTACGCCGTGGCGGCGGCGGTACCCGTCGATGCGCCGGGCATCACCTACCTCTATGGTCGCCAGAGCGGTGACAGCCGCGCCATGGACGGCGACATCGACGCGGGCAACCACCGCTTCGCGGGCCAGGAGGCGCTGATCGTCTTTGATGACGTCTTCATTCCGCACGAGCGGGTCTTCATGGACGGGGAGCATGAGTTTGCCGCACCGCTGGTGGAGCGCTTCACCTGCTATCACCGCCGCAGCTACGTCTGCAAGACCGGTGTCGGCGACGTGCTGATCGGCGCGGCGGCTGCCGCGGCCGATTACAACGGCGTTGCGGATGCGGGGCACGTCCGCGACAAGCTGGTGGAGATGACCCACCTCAACGAAACCATCTACGGCACTGGCGTGGCGTCCAGCTACCAGGCGACTGCGATGGCGTCTGGCGTGTATCTCGCCGATGACATGCTCGCCAACGTCTGCAAGCACCACGTCACGAAGCTGCCCTACGAGATCGGCCGCCTCGCCCAGGACCTCGCCGGCGGTCTGGTGGTCACCATGCCGGCCGGTGCGGACCTCGACCACCCGGAGATCGGCCCGCTGATCCGCAAGTACCTCAAGGGGCGCGAGGATGTCTCCGCCGAAAATCGCATGCGCATCCTGCGGCTGATCGAGAACATGACGCTGGGGCGCAATGCCGTGGGCTACCTGACCGAATCCCTCCACGGTGCAGGCTCGCCCCAGGCGCAGCGCATCCAGATCGGCCGCGCCATGCAGCTCGAGTTCAAGAAGAGCCTGGCCAGGGTCCTGGCCGGGATCGCGCCGCAGGTGGCCGGGGAGCCGGGTGAAGACCCGGAGCAGTACCTCGACCGTGTGTTCCGGGCCGTCGGCGGGCCCGATGCCAACCCCGGGGAGCGACAACAGTCGTAGCAGAAGCCATGTCAGTCACAGCCAGTCCAGTCACCGCCCCGGTCATTCGCGTGCGCAACCCGCGCACGGGCCAGGAAGACTACGAGTTCACGCCACCCACGGAGGCCGGGCTCATTGCCCGCTGCCACGCACTGCGTGAGGCGCAGCCCGCATGGCAGGCAGCAGGCGTGAATGCACGCTGTGCAGCCATGCGACGCCTGGCGGATGCGCTCGAGGTGCATCACGACGCCATCCGCGATGCGCTGGCTGCCGATACCGGTCGCGGCGCAGTTGCAGCCGGGGAAATCACCTCGGCTGTCCGCAACATCCGCCGCTGGTGCGACCGGGCGCCGGCGCTGATGGCGACCACCGGATTCGACTCGAAAATGATGGCGACGCTGCATATCGCCCACCAGCTCGTGCCTTATCCGCTGGTCGGTGTTATCAGCCCGTGGAATTTCCCGATGGCGCTCAGCTTCATCGACACGATACCGGCGCTGCTTGCCGGCTGTGCAGTGGTGATCAAGCCGAGTGAGGTCACCCCGCGCTTCGCGGCGCCGCTGCGCGCAGCGTTTGCGGCGGTGCCTGAAGTGGCGCGCGTGCTCGATGTCGCGCCGGGCGCGGGCGATACCGGCGCGGCCCTCATCCGCAACGTCGATGCGATCTGCTTCACCGGGAGCGTCACCACGGGCCGCAAGGTTGCGGTGGCGGCAGCCGAGCAGTTCATTCCGGCGTTCCTCGAACTTGGCGGCAAGGATCCGGTGATCGTGCTGCCCTCGGCCAACCTCGAGCACGCGAGCGACGGCATCCTGCGTTCTTCCTGCATGGCGAGCGGCCTGGTCTGCCTGGCGGTGGAGCGCATCTACGCCCACGAATCGATCCATGACGCGCTGGTCGATCTGCTGGTGGAAAAGTCGCGCCAGATCAAAATGAACTACCCGGACATCAACGACGGCCCGATCGGCCCGATGATCTTCGCGCGCCAGGCCGCGATCATCGATGCCCAGCTCGATGATGCCGTGGCGAAGGGCGCGGTGATCCGCTGCGGTGGCAAGAGCGTGAACCTGGGCGGCGGCCAGTATCTGCCGGCGACGGTCGTGACGGGCGTCAACCATACGATGGCGCTCATGACCGAGGAAACCTTTGGTCCCATCACGCCGGTGATGGCCTACCGGACCGTCGATGAGGCGGTGGCGCTCGCCAACGACAGCGTCTACGGGCTTTCCGGCGCGGTGTTCGCGGGCAGCCTGGAGGAGGCACGGGCAGTGGCCGAGCGTGTCAATGCCGGCGGCATGAGCCTCAACGATGCCGGCCTGACGCGGGAGACCTACGAGGCGGAGAAGAATTCGTTCGGCTATTCCGGCATCGGCGGCTCGCGCCACGGTGATGCCGG
>CAZQGA010000089.1:0-7929 GCA_964592735.1 uncultured Chromatiaceae bacterium
CCCACAGCCGGGCAGACGCAGTCCTGGTGCCCAAGGTCAGCAGCACCGGCAGCCTGCGGGAAATCATCAGCCGCCTCGACGAGAGGGGCGCCAGCACCCTGCCCGTCTGGGCGATGGCCGAGACGCCGGAAGGCGTGCTCGGCATCGAGGCCATCGCGGCGCTCGCCCCACGCCTTGCGGTCCTCGTCATGGGCACCGCCGATCTCGCCCGCGCCCTGCGTCTGCCCGCCGATCCCGCCCGCCTGGGGCTGCTGCCTGCGCTCGGGCAGTGCCTGCTGGCGGCCCGGACCCGGGGTCTTGATATACTGGACGGGATTTTCACGGACTTCCGTGACGAGCCGGGGTTCCGGGCGGCCTGTAAGCAGGGGAAGGCCCTCGGGTTCGACGGCAAGACGCTCATTCACCCCAGTCAGGTTGCAACTGCCAACGAGATTTTTGGCGTGTCGGCAGCCGAGGCGGCGGCTGCCGCAAACGTGGTGGCTGCCTGGCAGGCAGCAGCTGCCGCCGGTCACGGCATTGCCGTCCTCGACGGACGGATGATCGAGCAGTTGCATGCGGAAGAAGCCAGCCGTCTGCTCGCACTGCAGAAGGCCTGTGCCAGCCCAACCCAGGGACATGACGAGAACTGACGTATGACAGGTTTCCCGAAAAACACCCCCGCAGACTGGGCACGACTGGCCGCCAGGGAAAACGGCGGCAAGGATGCCGATACACTCGTCTGGCAGACGCCAGAAGGCATCCCGGTCAAGGCACTGTACACCGCTGCGGACCTGGCCGGACTTGCACACCTCGACTCCCTGCCCGGGTTGCCGCCCTACACCCGCGGCCCGCGCGCGACGATGTACGCGGTGCGGCCCTGGACGGTGCGCCAGTACGCTGGCTGCTCGACCGCCGGGGAGTCCAATGCCTTCTACCGCCGCAACCTGGCCGCAGGCCAGACCGGCCTGTCGGTCGCCTTCGATCTGCCGACGCATCGGGGCTACGACTCCGACCATCCGCGCGTCGTCGGCGACGTGGGCAAGGCCGGTGTCGCCATCGATACCGTCGAGGACATGAAGATCCTCTTCGATGGCATCCCGCTCGACCGCATGTCGGTGTCGATGACCATGAACGGCGCGGTGCTGCCGGTGATGGCGATGTACATCGTCGCCGCCGAAGAGCAGGGCGTGAAGCAGGCCGCGCTGTCCGGCACCCTGCAGAACGACATCCTCAAAGAGTTCATGGTCCGCAACACCTACATCTATCCGCCCGGACCCTCGATGCGGATCGTCGCCGACATCATCGGTTACACCGCCCGGCACATGCCGAAGTTCAACTCCATCTCGATTTCCGGCTACCACATGCAGGAAGCCGGGGCGACGGGCGTGCAGGAACTCGGCTTCACCATCGCCGATGGCATCGAGTATGTGCGCGCGGCCATCGGCAGCGGCCTGAAGGTCGACGAATTTGCGCCGCGCCTGTCGTTCTTCTTCGGCATCGGCATGAACTTCTTCATGGAAGTGGCGAAGCTGCGCGCCGCGCGGCTGCTGTGGGCGGAGCTGCTGCAGAAGCTGTTCGCGCCGGGCGACCCGCGCTCGCTGATGCTGCGCACCCACTGCCAGACCTCGGGCGTGAGCCTCACCAGCCGCGACCCCTACAACAACGTCATCCGCACCACCATCGAGGCGCTGGCCGCGGTGCTGGGCGGAACGCAGTCGCTGCACACCAACTCCTTCGACGAGGCACTGGCGCTGCCAACCCCCTTCTCCGCCCACATCGCCCGCAACACCCAGCTGGTGATCCAGGAGGAAGCCGCCGTCACCCGCGTGGTGGATCCGCTCGCCGGCTCCTACTACGTCGAGAGCCTGACGGCCGCGCTGGCGCGCGAGGCACGCGCCCTCATCGACGAGGTGGAAAAGCTTGGCGGCATGACGCGCGCAGTCGAATCCGGCATGCCGAAGCTGCGCATCGAACAATCGGCGGCGCTGCGCCAGGCGCGCATCGATCGCGGCGAGGAGGTCATCGTGGGCGTGAACAAGTACCCGCGCAAGGACGAGCCTGAAATCGAGATCCTCGACATCGACAACAGCGCCGTGCGCGAGGCTCAGTTGCGCCGCCTTGCCGAAGTGCGTGCCGCACGCGACGAAACCACCTGTCGCACAGCACTCGATGCACTCACCGCGGCTGCCGAAGCCGGCAGTGGCAACCTGCTGGAACTCGCCGTCACCGCTGCCCGCGCCCGCGCCAGCGTCGGGGAAATTTCCGACGCCCTGGAAAAGACCTACGGGCGCCACCGCGCCGTGGTGCAGTCGATCAGCGGGGTGTACGGCTCTGCCTATGAAGGCGACAGCGGTTTTGCCGCCATCAAGCAGGATGTCGCCCGCTTCGCAGCCACCGAGGGCCGCCAGCCCCGGCTGCTGGTCCTCAAGCTTGGCCAGGACGGACACGATCGTGGCGCCAAGGTGATTGCCACCGCTTTCGCCGACCTTGGCTTCGACGTCGATGTGGGCCCGCTCTTCCAGACCCCGGAAGAAGGTGCACGCCATGCGATCGAGAACGACGTTCACGTCGTCGGTGTGTCCTCCCAGGCGGCCGGGCACAAGACACTGGTCCCGCAACTCATCGAAGCCCTGCGCCAGCAAGGCGCAGGCGACATCGTCGTGGTCTGTGGTGGCGTGATCCCGCCCCAGGACCATGCCTTCCTGAAGGACGCCGGCGTCGCCGCCATCTTCGGTCCGGGCACCAACATTCCGGCGTCTGCTGCCGAGGTACTGAAGTTGCTGCAGCAGCGGCATCCGGCGGCCTAGGACACAGGACACACACCCGCACAGGGCCTGCCACACGCAGCGGCCTGCGCGCACCAGACCTGCAAGTGGAGTAGCAAGGAATGTCAGACATCATCCGGCAGCTCGAGGACAAGCGCGCCGCCGCCAAGCTCGGTGGTGGCATCAAGCGCATCGAGGCCCAGCACGCCAAGGGCAAGCTCACGGCGCGTGAGCGCATCACGCTGCTGCTCGACGAAGGCAGCTTCGAGGAATGGGACATGTTCGTCGAGCACCGTTGCACCGATTTCGGCATGGCCGAGCAGAAGATCCCGGGCGACGGCGTGGTCACGGGCTACGGCACCATCAACGGCCGACTGGTATTTGTGTTCAGCCAGGACTTCACCGTGTTTGGCGGCTCGCTCTCCGAGTCCCACGCGAAGAA
This sequence comes from uncultured Chromatiaceae bacterium, assembly GCA_964592735.1. GTDB lineage: Bacteria > Pseudomonadota > Gammaproteobacteria > Steroidobacterales > QUBU01. The sequence continues at coordinate 3,187 of CAZQGA010000089.1, forward strand.
AATCTGCAAGATCATGGAACAGGCCATGAAGGTCGGGGCGCCGCTGATCGGCCTCAACGATTCCGGCGGGGCGCGCATCCAGGAAGGCGTCTCCTCGCTCGGCGGCTATGCCGACGTGTTCCAGTTGAACATGCTCGCCTCCGGCGTGATCCCGCAGCTCTCCCTCATCATGGGCCCCTGCGCCGGTGGCGCGGTGTACTCCCCGGCCATCACGGACTTCACCTTCATGGTGAAGGACAGCTCGTACATGTTCGTGACGGGTCCTGATGTCGTGAAGACCGTGACCCATGAGGAAGTCACCGCCGAGGAACTGGGCGGTGCCGTCAGCCATACCACGAAATCAGGCGTCGCCGACCTCGCCATGGAAAACGACGTCGAGGCCCTGCTCAACACACGCCGCTTCGTCAACTTCCTGCCCGCCAGCAACCGGGAGAAGCCCCCGGTGTGGCCGACGCAGGACTCAGCACTGCGGTCCGAACCCTCGCTCAATTCGCTGGTGCCCGACGATCCGGCGAAGCCCTACGACATCAAGGAGCTGATCCACAAAATCGCCGACGAAGGCGATTTCTTCGAACTGCAGCCAGACTACGCGAAGAACATCGTCATCGGCTTCATCCGCCTGGAAGGCCATACGATCGGTGTCGTCGCCAACCAGCCGATGGTCCTCGCCGGCTGCCTCGACATCAACTCCTCGATCAAGGGCGCGCGTTTCGTACGCTTCTGCGACGCCTTCAACATCCCGATTCTGACCCTGGAGGACGTACCCGGCTTCATGCCCGGCACATCGCAGGAGTACGGCGGCATCATCAAGCACGGCGCCAAGCTGCTGTACGCCTACGCCGAGGCCACGGTCCCGAAAGTGACGGTCATCACCCGCAAAGCCTACGGTGGCGCCTACGACGTCATGGCCTCCAAGCACCTGCGCGGCGATGTGAATTTCGCCTGGCCAAGCGCCGAGATTGCCGTGATGGGGCCGAAAGGCGCAGTGGAAATCATCTTCCGCAAGGATATCGGCAACCCGGAGGCCATCGCTGCCCGTACCGAGGAATACCGCGAAAAATTCGCCAATCCATTCATTGCGGGCGCACGCGGCTTCATCGATGACGTCATCATGCCGGCGAATACCCGCAAGCGGGTCTGCCGTTCGTTCGCCATGTTGCGCAACAAGAAACTCGAAAACCCGTGGCGCAAGCACGGCAACATCCCGCTCTGACGCCACCACAAGGCAAGGGATCGCACCGCACATGTTCAAGAAAATCCTGATCGCAAACCGCGGCGAAATTGCCTGCCGCATCATCCGTACCGCACGCCGCATGGGCATCCAGACCGTCGCGGTCTACTCCGATGCCGACCGCAACGCCCTGCACGTGCGCATGGCCGACGAGGCCGTGCACATCGGCCCGGCGCCGTCCGCACAGAGCTACCTGGTGGCCGAACGCATCATCCAGGCCTGCAAGGACACCGGCGCCGAGGCGGTGCATCCCGGCTTCGGTTTCCTCTCCGAGCGCGCCTCGTTTGCCGAGGCGCTGGCTGCCGCCGGCATCGTCTTCATTGGCCCGAATACCCATGCCATCACCAGCATGGGTGACAAGATTGCCTCGAAGCTGCTGGCGCAGAAGGCCGGGGTGAGCACCATTCCAGGGTTCACCGGGGTCATCGAAGGACCCGACCACGCCGTGAAGATCGCCCGCGAGATCGGCTACCCGGTGATGCTCAAGGCCTCCGCCGGCGGCGGTGGCAAGGGCATGCGCGTGGTGCGCAACGATGCGCAATGCCGCGATGGCTTCACGCGCGCCACGAATGAAGCGGTGGCCGCCTTTGGCGACGGGCGCGTCTTCGCCGAAAAATTCATCGAGGACCCGCGCCATGTCGAGATCCAGGTTCTCGCCGACAAGCATGGCAACATCATTTACCTCGGCGAGCGCGAATGCTCCATCCAGCGCCGGCACCAGAAGGTGCTGGAGGAAGCGCCCTCCCCGCTGCTCGACGCCAGCACCCGCAAGGCCATGGGTGAACAGGCGGTGGCACTGGCAAAAGCGGTGGACTACTGCTCCGCCGGCACGGTGGAGTTCGTCACCGACCAGCAGCGGAACTTCTACTTCCTCGAAATGAACACGCGCTTGCAGGTTGAGCACCCGGTCACCGAAATGGTCACCGGCGTCGATCTGGTCGAGCTGATGATCCGCGTGGCTGCGGGCGAGAAACTTCCCCTCGCGCAGAAGGACGTGAAGCTGAAAGGCTGGGCGCTGGAAGCGCGTGTCTACGCCGAGGATCCCTTCCGCAATTTCCTGCCATCCACGGGCCGGCTCGTGCGTTGCCAGGCGCCGGCGGCCAGCGACAGCGTGCGCATCGACACCGGCATCGAAGAAGGCAGCGAGGTGTCGATGTTCTACGACCCGATGATTGCCAAGCTGATCACCTGGGGCGAGACCCGCGGGCAGGCCATCGAGCGCATGCAGGATGCGCTGGACGCCTACTACATCCGCGGCGTGTCACACAACATCGCCTTCCTGAACGCGGTGCTTTCGAAGGAGCGCTTCCGCGAAGGACGGCTCAGCACCGGCTTCATTGCCGAGGAGTACCCGGAGGGCTTCAGCGCCGCCCACGTACCCCAGGATGACCCGGGACTGCTCATCGCCGCGGCGGCCTGCATCCACCGGCGTTTCATGGATCGCGCCGCACGGCTCTCCGGCCAGTTGCCCAGCCATGAGCGCGTGGTCGGCAACGAATTCGTCGTGGTCATCGACCGCCACCACCATGCCGTGACGGTGCAACCCGTGCTCGGGGGCTTCAGGGTCCGCCTCGGCGCGCAGGACTACGAAGTGCACACCGAGTGGCAGATGGGGCAGGCACTGATGTGCGGCAGCATCAACCGTGAGCCGGTCTGCATCCAGGTCGACCGCCTCGGCGTCCGCTATCGGCTGACGCGACGGGGCTCGCAGGTCGATGCCATGGTCATCACGCCACAGGCCGCAGCCGTCGAACGCCTGATGCTCGAAAAGCAGCCGCCGGACCTGTCGAAATTCCTGCTCTCGCCCATGCCCGGGCTTCTCAAGCGCCTGGCCGTGAAGGCCGGCGATGAGGTCAAGGCAGGCGAGGAACTCGCCGTCGTCGAGGCCATGAAGATGGAGAACAGCCTGCGCGCCACCGACGACGCAAAGATCGGCAAGCTCCTCGCCACCGAAGGGCAGAGCCTCGCGGTGGACCAGCCGATCCTTGCCTTCGAGTAGGCACCAGCACGCATCCGCATGAGCGCCCGACGCGGAGCCGACCCGGACGACCTGGCGAGCCGGCTGCTCGCCGGCGACCGCCGTGCGCAGGCCCGCGCCATCACGCTGGTCGAATCCGCGCACCGCGAAGACCAGGCGCCGGCCAACCGGCTGCTCGAACTGCTGGCGCCCCATGCGGGGCGCTCGATCCGCATCGGCGTCACTGGCGTGCCCGGGGCGGGCAAGTCGAGCTTCATCGAGGCACTCGGCAACCATGTCATCGACCAGGGCCACAAGGTTGCCGTGCTGGCAGTCGACCCCTCCTCGACCATCAGCGGTGGCTCCATCCTCGGTGACAAGACGCGCATGGAAAGCCTGGGGCGGCGCCTGGAGGCCTTCATTCGCCCCTCGCCGGCCGGACGCACCCTGGGTGGCGTAACGCGCCACACGCGCGAAGCCATGCTGATCAGCGAGGCCGCCGGCTTTGACGTCGTGCTGGTGGAAACCGTAGGGGTGGGCCAGTCGGAAACCGCCGTGGCCGAGATGACCGACATGTTCGTGCTGCTGCTGCTGCCGGGTGGCGGCGACGAACTGCAGGGCATCAAGCGCGGCATCATGGAACGTGCCGACCTGGTGCTCATCAACAAATGCGATGGAGACCTGCGCGCGACCGCCAGACGCTCCGCCAGCGACTACCGCAACGCACTGCGCATGCTGCACCCGCGCTCGGCGCAGTGGCAGGTGCCCGTGCTGACCTGCTCGGCCCATGAAGGCGAGGGTATCGACGCCGCGTGGGAAGCGATCGGGAAGTTCCGGGAAGCCATGGCCACCTCCGGCGAGTTCGCCGCAAACCGCGCCACGCAGGCACGGGCCTGGCTCTGGAGCGAGATGGCTGCAACCCTCCTCGATTCCCTGCGGGAGAACGAGGCCATGCAGGGCCGGCTCATCGCCATCGAAGCGGCCGTTGCTGCCGGTGCCATCGCACCACGGGTGGCCGCGGCGGAACTCGTCAGGATTTTCCTCCAGACCGGAAAGGCTCAATCGTGATTGGCAAGCTGAACCACGTCGCCATTGTCGTCCCCGACCTCGCGGCTGCGGCAGCACTCTACCGCGACACCCTGGGTGCGCAGCTGTCCGCGCCGCTGCCGCTGCCGGAGCACGGCGTCACCACCGTCTTCGTCGAGCTGCCGAACACCAAGATCGAGCTGCTGCATCCGCTGGGCGAGACCTCGCCCATCCGCAAGTTCCTCGAGGCGAATCCATCCGGTGGCATCCACCACCTCTGCTATGAAGTCAGCGACATCCTCGCCGCACGCAACCGGCTGCGCGCTGCCGGTGCGCGCGTCCTCGGCGACGGGGAGCCGAAGACCGGCGCCCACGGCAAGCCGGTCCTCTTCCTGCACCCCAAGGATTTCTGCGGCACGCTGATCGAGCTCGAGCAGGCCTGAAAGACAGGTGCCGGACAGACAGGTGCCGGTGTTACGGTTATTCGGTTATTTTCAGCCCGGTGTCGTGGACGGAAGTCTTGGCTGAA
>CAZQGA010000090.1:0-7909 GCA_964592735.1 uncultured Chromatiaceae bacterium
ATCGCCACTGATCGGCAAGCCGGCGCCGGCATTCTCCCTGCCGCGCCTGGATGATCCGGCGCAGACACTCAGCAATGCGGACTTCGCCGGTGATGTTGCCCTGCTCAATGTCTGGGCGACCTGGTGCGCGGGATGCCGCCAGGAGCACCCGTACCTGATGGAACTGGCGCGGACCGCGGACGTACGGATTTTCAGCCTGAACTGGAAGGATGATCCGGAGCTTGCACGGGAATGGCTGGTGCGACTTGGCAATCCCTATGTCAGCACGGGTGTCGATGCCGATGGACGCGCGGCCATCGACTGGGGTGTCTACGGCGCCCCGGAAACCTTCCTGCTGGATGCGCAGGGCAGGGTGCTCTACAAGCATATTGCACCGTTGAATGCCGGGGTCTGGGAGCAGGAGTTCCTGCCACGGATTCGCCGGGCGCGGGAAGCGGGCCGGTGAGGGCGCCGGCGATCCACCACGTTTTCGCGGGGCTGGTGCTGGTCCTGCTGGCTGCGGGTGCCTGGGCTATCGACCCGGAGCCGGTGCTCGCAGATGCGACGCGCCAGGCGCTTTATGAGCGACTGACGCACGAGGTTCGCTGCCTTGTTTGCCAAAACCAGACAGTTGCAGATTCCACCGCACCGCTGGCAGCCGATCTGCGCCGGGAAATCCACGCCATGGTGGCAGCTGGAAAAGACGAGGAGGAGATCAAGGTCTTCCTCCTCGACCGCTACGGGGATTTCATCCTGTATAAGCCCCGTTTCCAGGCGAGCACCGCACTGCTCTGGCTCGCGCCCGTGCTGCTGCTCCTGGCTGGAATGATTACGCTCGCCCTTGTCGTACGCCGGCGCGCCGCTTTGCCGAGTGACCAGGATGCCGACGAGAACCCTTCGGCTGGCGCAGGAACCTGAAACTTGACTCCATTTTTTGTCGTTGCCGCCCTGATGACGCTGGCCGCAGTGCTGGTTGTCGTGCTGCCGCTCATGAGATCAGCGGAGATGCGGGCACCCATTGCTGCGCTGGCCGCTGCCATGGCCATTCCAGTGGGGGTATTCGTCTTGTTCGGGCTTGCCAGCAACTACCCCTGGGGCAGTCCCGAGGCGCAGGCGAACGCTGCAACCCAGCTGGCCGATGCGGCGAAAATCAACGAACTGAAGCAGCGTACAGCCGAACAACCCGGCGATGTCGAAGCCTGGGCTGCGCTCGGCGATGCCTACATGGCTATCGAACACTTCAGTGACGCCAGGGAGGCTTACCGTCGGGCGATCCTCGCCAGCAACGGCGGGGATGATGCGTTGCGCCTGGGCTTTGCTGAAGCGTCGATCCTGGATAATCCCGATGCGCTGCAGGAAGACGCTGCCGGCATTTTCGAGGATGTGCTTTCCCGCGATCCGTTCAATGCCAAGGCCCTCTGGTACGGTGGCATGGCCGCATTGGCCCGGGGAGACGCCGAAGTGCTTCGCCAGCACTGGGGAAAATTGCTTGATCTCTCCCCGCCGCAGCGGGTTCGCGAGATCATCGAACAGCAGCTTGCCAGCCTTGGGGCAGGTACGGGCGCCCCCGGTGGCAGGGAGGGCACAACGACAAGACCTGCGGCTGCGGTCAGGATTCCGGTTCGCATCAGCATCGATCCTGCACTCGTGGGACGCATGAAGCCCGGTGCCGTCCTGTTCCTGATCGCACGCGAACACAGTGGAGCAGGGGGGCCGCCGCTTGCCGTCGTGCGCCGCCAGCCGGTGCAGTTGCCACTGAACCTGGAGATCGGCGATGCGGACAGCATGACGCCCGGCGGGTCTCTCGCTGGCCATGGTGCGCTCCTGTTGACCGCACGACTGGCGGCCACGGGTGAAGCAAAGGCAGCCCCCGGGGATCTCTTTGGCGAGGCTCGCTGGCAGGCAGTGGATGCGTCCGGCGGACCGCTGTTGATCAACATCGACCAAATCGTGCCGTAGACGGCAGACGGACAGCCTGCGGTAGCCGTGCACTTGTCCGGAAAGCAACGGGGAACAATATGCGCAGGATCATCCGACGCTCGGGGCTGGACCTCATTCGCGATCCACTGCTCAACAAGGGTTCAGCCTTTACCTTGCATGAGCGCCGGGCCTTCGGCCTTGAGGGTTTGTTGCCCCATCGTGCGGTAAGCATCGATATCCAGCGACAGCGGATTTTCGCCAGCCTCGACCGGTTGCAGGATCCGCTGGAGAAATACGTGGCACTGGCCGGCCTGCAGGATCGCAACGAGCACCTGTACTTCAACGTCCTGGTGCACCGGCTGGAAGATTTCCTGCCCATCATCTATACGCCCACTGTCGGCCTCGCGACGCAGCGCTACAGCCACGTCTTCCAGCGCGGGCGCGGGGCCTGGATCACGCCGGGCCATCGGGGCCGGATTGCCGAGGTGCTGCGGCAGGCTGCCGTCGGCCGCAACGTCCGCCTGATCGTCGCGACCGACAATGAGTCGATCCTCGGCATCGGGGACCAGGGCGCGGGCGGCATGGCCATTTCCATTGGCAAGCTCGCGGTGTACACCGCCGCAGCAGGCATCGATCCGTCGACGGTGCTGCCGATCAGCCTCGATGTCGGTACTGACAACGACGGGCTGCTGGCAGATCCACATTATCTCGGCTGGCCGGAGCGGCGCCTGCGGGGTGCCGCCTACGAGGAGCTGATCGAGGAATTCGTGCAGGCCGTGACCGCGGTTTTCCCGGGGGCACTCGTGCAGTGGGAGGATTTCCGCAAGGAAAATGCGCTGCGGGTACTCGATCGCTATCGCAACCGCCTGCCTACGTTCAACGACGACATTCAGGGCACCGGTGCCGTGGCGTTGGCCGGCCTGCTCGCTGCCGGGCGCATCACCGGGCGGCCGGTCAGCACCGAGCGGGTGTTGATTCTCGGTGGCGGTGCTGCGGGGCTTGGCATCACCCGACAACTGCGCATGGCCATGCGGGCGGACAACAAAGAGGAGGTATCCCCGATCGCCGTACTCGACAGCAAGGGGCTCATCGTTGATGACGGTCCGATGGATGCCTACAAGCGGGAACTCGCTTGGCCGGCAGCTGCCGCCGCGGACATGGGGCTCGTCGCCGGGTGTCGTGCCTTGCACGATGTCGTGGAAAAATTCAGGCCAACCGTACTGATCGGAACCTCAGGCCAGGCTGGAGCTTTCACTGAGCCGCTGGTCCGGGCCATGGCACACTACTGCGACCGGCCCGTGATCCTGCCCTTGTCCAATCCGACTGCGAGCAGCGAGGCGTGTCCGAAGGATATTTATATGTGGACCGGCGGGCGTGCGCTGGTGGCGACCGGCAGCCCGTTTGCGGACGTCCACCACGACGGCCAGTGCTACCGCGTCGGGCAGGGGAACAATGCTTTTATTTTCCCCGGTGTGGGCCTGGCGGTGCTGGCTGCCGGCTTGGCGGAAGTCGGAGATCCGATGTTTTATGCCGCCGCACGGGCATTGGCGGGCCTGGTCACGACAGAAGAACTGGCTGCCGGCCTGCTGTATCCGCCGATTGGCAAAATGCGCACGATTTCCCGCCAGATCGCTCACGCGGTGCTGGTCTCTGCAGACAAGGGCATGCCAGCCCTGGAGGCAGTGGAGGCTGAGGCGCGGGTGGCGCGGACCCGGTGGGAGCCGGAATACGTCGAGTACGAGCCAGGATCCTGAGCTTGTCATTTCCATTCGATCTTGAATTTAACTTAATATACATTATGCGTATCTTGGATGGTGAGCTGCGGGTAGCCTCGGCCCGGGTCCTGCGGTTCCGCCAGCTCCAATTGACCCTGCTCATGTTCGTGGGCCTGGGGCTTGCCGGGCCTGCACTCGCCAGCCCGGCAGTGAGCCCGGCCATGACACAGGGTCCCGGTCTGATGGCCGTCGCCTTGTTCGTCCTGGCATACCTGCTGGTCATCACCGAGGAATTGACGGGATTGCGCAAGTCCAAGCCGGTCCTGCTCGCAGCTGGCCTCATCTGGATCCTGGTCGCCCTGGCGTTGCGCCAATCGGGTTCTGGCGAGGCTGCTGGTGCTGCGGCCCGGGAGTCACTGCGCGATTACGCTGAACTCCTGCTGTTCCTGCTGGTGGCGATGACCTACGTGAACGCGCTGTCCGAACGCCAGGTATTTGCGGCACTCGGCGGCTGGCTGGCAAACCGCCGCTTTGGCTTGCGTCAGTTGTTCTGGGTGACCGGATTCCTGGCTTTCTTTCTCTCGGCAGTACTCGACAACCTGACGACAGCCCTGGTCATGGGTGGCATCGTCCTTGGCATCTCCAGTGACCGGCGGTTCCTGACGCTGTCTTGCATCAATATCGTCGTTGCCGCCAATGCCGGCGGTGCCTGGTCTGCGTTTGGCGACATCACGACGCTGATGGTCTGGCAGGCTGGCCATCTGCAGTTTTTTGAGTTTCTCCGGCTGTTGGGCCCTTCACTCGTCGCTTACCTGGTACCGGCGATTTTCCTGCACCTGGCGTTGCCGGACAGGCTGTCGCTGCAGCCAACCGGCCAGGGTGCGGTGCTGCGTCCAGGCGGCATCGGTACGATCGTGCTCTTTGCCCTGACGCTGGTCACGGCGGTTTCCTTCCAGAACCTGCTTGCCCTGCCCCCGGTTTTCGGCATGATGCTGGGCCTGGGTTACCTGAAAATGTACAGCTACTACCGCCATCTTCGTGACGCCAATGGCACCGGCAGGCACACACCCTTCGATGTCTTCAGCTACATCGCCCGTGTGGAATGGGACACGCTGCTGTTCTTTTATGGCGTCATTCTCTGCGTCGGTGGCCTCGCCACGCTCGGCTACATGGAGCTTCTCGCCGGCATCAGTTACGAGCGCCTGGGACCCACCACGGCCAACATCCTGGTCGGCATTGCCTCAGCGGTGATCGACAACATCCCGATCATGGCGGCAGTGCTGGAAATGAATCCAACGATGCCGGATGGGCAATGGCTGTTGCTCACCCTGACTGCCGGGATCGGCGGCAGCCTTCTCAGCGTCGGCTCGGCTGCCGGCGTCGCGCTCATGGGCCAGGCACGCGAGCATTACACGTTCTCGGCGCACCTGTGGTGGACCCCTGCCATTGCGCTCGGCTACGCGGCCGCCATCTGGGTTCACCTCCTGGTGAATCGCAGCCTTTTCTGAGAACCAGCGCGCACAGCGACTGACCGAGTGTCGATCGGCTGGTGGCGTCGCCGTGCGTCAGCCAGGCAGATGCTGGTCGATATAGGTCCGCACCAAGTCCGGAAAATCGGTGAACAGGCCATCGACGCCGAGGCGGACCAGGAACAACCCGAGCAGTTCGTCGAAACTGCTGATTCCCGGTGGTAAATCATCCCGGCGAAAGGTGTAAGGATGCACGACCAGGCCGCAGCGGTGGGCATCGTCCACCAGCGTACTGGTACCGGTTCCCCCGCCAGCCTGTCCGTGCCAGGTGAGTTTCAGCGATGGGCCGATGGCCTGTGCATACCCCGCTATCTGTTCCAGTTCCTGCAGGGAAGGCTGGCCCCGGGCGCTCTCGATCAGCTGGACGAAGGGCAGCGTGGAGCTGAAGTCCCGTCGCAGACGCTGCAACTCGACGGGATCGAAGCACTGGAGGTAGACAGGCAGCGGTGGTCCGGCACCTGCGCACGCCCCGATCACTGCGAGGACTTCAGCGCCGATATCGATTCCCTCCGCCTGGTGCCAGGCCGGATCCTTGATCTCGGGATAGATGCCGACCGTGCGCCCGGTCGAGTGAACCAGCCCCTGAATGAAGCGGATTTCTTCACCCAGCGTGGGAATGCCAAACCGGCCGCCTGCATCCGGGAAGCGAGCCGGGTAGCGCAGCGTGCCGCCCGGTGCGCGCCGGGCTCCAACCCCGAGGCTGCGCAATTCGTTGAGGTCGAAATCGCGGCAGTAGTAATGGCCATCCGGGCGCTGTCGCCCGGGAAAGCGCAGCGCAACATCCGTGGTCTCGTCGAGCGTGAGATCGTGGAATACGATCAGCTCGCCATCCCGGGTCGCGACGACGTCCTGCTCGAGATAATCAGCACCCTGGCCAAAGGCCAGGGCCTTGGCGACCAGCGTATGTTCCGGCAGGTAACCGCTGGCGCCGCGGTGGGCAATGACCAGCGGTCGGGCGGCTTTCATCATCGGAATGACGCGCGGCCCACCGTGCAGGACTTCAGCCTTCCTCGGCAACCCCGAGACGCTTCTGCATCAGCGGACTCGTGGTCGTGTACTGCAGGTGGACCTTCTTGTCGGGCTCGAGGTAGGCTTTCGCGGCGAACGCAGCCAGAGCCGCTTCGTGGAAGCCGCTCAGGATCAGTTTTTTCTTGCCGGGATAATCACAGATGTCACCTATGGCGTAGATCCCCGGCATGCTGGTCTGGAAGGTGGATACGTCCACTGCCAGTGCCTTGCGGTGCATCTCCAGACCCCATTCGGCAATGGGGCCAAGCTTGGGCGACATGCCGAAGAAGACGAACATGTGATCGGCGGGAACGTGATGTTCGGTACCGTCATCCTGCCGGATGGTGACCTCCCGCAACCGCTCGCCAGCGGCCTTGTAGGCCGTGGCATTGCCGAACTCGATCAGTTTTGCCTTGCCACCATCGACCAGGGCCCGAAATGCCGCCAGCGAGGCAGGTGCCGCACGGAACTGGTCCGAACGATGCACGAGCGTGAGCGATGCGGCCTCGGGAGCCAGGGCCAGGGCCCAGTCGAGCGCAGAGTCGCCGCCGCCGAGGATGACGAGGTTTTGGCGGCTGAACTGGCCTGGCTCGCGTACCCGGTAATGCAGCGTCTTCTCTTCGAGGGCATCCAACCCATCAAGCTTGATGCGACGGGGCTGGAACGAACCGACACCGCCAGCGATGAATACCGTCCGCGCCAGGAACTCCTTGCCGGCACTGGTCGTCACGTGGAAACGGCCGCCCTCGGGCTTGAGCCCGACCACTTCTTCGCCCAGATGCATGCCGGCCCCAAACGGTGCGATCTGTTTCATCAGCGCATCGATCAGCTCCTGCCCGGTGCACACGGGGACAGCAGGAATGTCGTAGATGGGCTTGTCCGGATACAGCCAGCTGCACTGCCCGCCGACGGCCGGCAGGGAGTCGACGATGTCGGCATGGATGCCCAGCAGACCCAGTTCGAAAATCTGGAACAGGCCGCAGGGACCGGCCCCGACAATCAACGCATCAGTCTCGATGGTCATACACAGTCAACCAGTTGCAAAAGAGTGGTCAGTCCGGATCAGGCGGCTGATGGCCGGCCGCAGACCGGGTCCCCATGGGGGGCGCGAAGATGGTACTGGAGGCCGTCATGACCAACAAGCGTGGCGGCTTGCCACAGACGGCTGCAGCGGGTGGAAAACACCTAGTCGAGCTTGAACTCGATGACTTCCCACTGCCCTGAGGCGTCGTTGCGGGCCAGTTTCTTGATGGCCTCGGTGATGCTGCGGTTGTTCCAGTCGACCATGTCGTCTGCCTTCTCGAGGAGAGACCTCTTGATGGCGATGGTCTCGCCGAAGGATTTGATGGCCAGTACGGGCTTCTTCATGGCCTTGGCGGCATCGATCTCGAAGGTAACCAATACGGGGTTGGCCATGAACAGGGTCACCGGCAGGATGACGATCTCGGCGGTCTCGATCTGGCGACGCAGTTCAGCCTGCATGGACTCACCACCCCCAACCTTTGCGGCAGGCTCGCTGCAGTTCCTGTAGAAAAAATTCGGCCGGCTCTCCAGGTATTCAAATACCTTCATGTAGTCCGGGTGTTCGGCAAATGTGTGTACTACGAACACCTTGATCGGATTGTTTTCAGACATCTGCAGCCTCCCGTTCGATCCTGGCTGGCCAGCCGTCCCGGAATCCCGTCACGGATTCCGTGTGGCCAAGGTTCCAACGATGGTTGACAAGGAATTACACTGTCAAGGACATGCGTCTTCTTG
>CAZQGA010000091.1:0-7897 GCA_964592735.1 uncultured Chromatiaceae bacterium
GTCTCGCCATGTTGCTGGCTGCCCAGGCCCGCGGGATGACGCTGTTTTACTTTGAACAGAATGACCTGCGCATCCGCAATGGCATCGCCATCGGGCGCAGTCGCGGCCTGCGGGTACACGACGATCATGGCCGCTGGTTCGAGTTCCTCGGCGAGGAGGAAATCGACCTCGGCAGCCTGGACGTCATCCTCATGCGCAAGGATCCGCCGTTCAGCACCGAGTACATCTACACGACCTACATCCTCGAGCGGGCGCAGGCGCAGGGAGCTCTCGTCATCAACCGCCCGGCAGCCCTGCGCGACATGAACGAGAAGGTCTTCACCGCCTGGTTTCCGCAATGCTGCCCTGACACGCTGATCACCCGCTCCATGGGCGACATGCGCGCCTTCCTCGCCGGGCATGACGCCATCGTGGTGAAGCCGCTCCACAGCATGGGCGGCCGCTCGATCTTCGTCATCCGCCGGGGGGACCTCAATGCCAACGTCATCTTCGAGACACTGACCGCCGACGAAACCCAGCACGCCATGGCCCAGCGCTACATCCCGGAAATCACCCAGGGGGACAAGCGCATCCTGCTGGTCAATGGCGAGACGCCGGATTACGTGCTCGCCCGGGTGCCCGCCCGCGACGACAACCGCGGCAACCTCGTCATGGGCGCTGCCCCCGAGGTGCGCCCGCTGACCGGGCGCGACCGCTGGATCGCGGCCCAGGTGGGGCCGGTGCTGCGCGAGCGGGGCGTGCTGTTCGCCGGCATCGACGTGATCGGCGACTACCTCACCGAAGTCAACGTCACCAGCCCGACCGGCATCCGCGAACTGAAAAAATACGCCAACCTGGACCTGGCCGCGAAATTCCTCGATGTGGTGGCGGAACAACTGCGCACGCGCTGATGTGCCCGGCACAGTGAGCGCCGCAGCCGCGGCGATCCCGGCCGTGGTCATCGCTGCGCTGGGGCTGGCCGGCTGCAGCAGCGAAGCACCGGTGGTCGAGCGGATCATCCCCGTCTTCGGCACGGTCGTGCAGGTGGATATCGCGGGCACCGATACGGCAACGGCCGACACCGCCCTCGACCGCATCGAGCAGATCTACCGGCGCATTGATACCGACTGGCGCGCTTTCGGCAACGGCGAACTCGGCCGGGCCAATGCGCGACTCGCCACCGGCGAGCCGGCGACCCTGTCTGCCGAACTGGCCCACATCGTCGCCCGCAGCCTGGAAATCCACCGGCTCACGGGCGGCCTGTTCGATCCGCGGGTTGGCCCGCTGATCCACCTGTGGGGCTTCGGCGACCTGGCGCATGCAACACCGGCCAAGCCTCCCGACGCCAGCGCCATCGAAGCCGCACGCGCCGCCATCGGTGCGGCCGTGCTGCACCTGGACGGCACGCTCCTCAGCACTGCGGCGCCCGTGACGCTGGAACTGGCCGGCATCGCCAAGGGCAGCGCACTGGCGGCTGGCGCCGCCGCCCTGCGCGACGCCGGCATCGGCAACGCACTCATCGTCGCGGGCGGCGACGTACTGGCGATTGGCAGCCGCGGGGCACGACCCTGGCGCATCGGCGTGCGTGACCCCCTAGGGCCCGGCGTACTCGGCCGCATCGAGCTTGCCGACGGCGAGGTGGCCGCATCCTCCGGCAATTACGAGCGCTATTTCCATGCCGACGGTCAGCGCTTCCACCACATCCTCGACCCGCGCACCGGCTGGCCCGCACGCGGCACTGCGGGTACGACGGTCATCGGCCGGGACGCCGAACTCACCAACGCCGCGGCAACCGCGCTGCTGGTCGGTGGTCCAGCGGCTTTCGACGGGCTGACCCGGCAGCTTGGCATCGACTGCGCCCTGCTCGTCACCGAGGATGGCCGCCGCCTCGCCACACCGTGCATGGAGGAGCGCCTGCAGCGCTGATTCCGTGACGGAATGCCTACCGTGGCAGCCAGCCCCCGTATAATCCGCCCATGCATCCTGCCTGGCGTGCGGAACAGGCTGGGGCGACGGTTGTGAATCCACGGATACGACAACACGGACAGTGATGCGCAGGCCATCCAGCAGACCGCGCGTGATCGCCCTGGGCCCGGATGCCGGCTCATGGTCGGCAGTCGCCAGTCGCGATCGCCTCTCCTCGACGCTGTTTCTTGCCGCACTGCTGCACGGCGTGTTGATTCTCGGCGTGACCTTCGAGGCCGCAGCGCCCAACCGCAACCCCGAAGCCACCTCGCTCGATGTCGTCATTGTCACGCGCGATTACGCGAAGATCGCGCCACCGAAAAACCCGGCGGCGCTGCTGGCCGGTCAGAACCTGGTGGGCCGGGGCAATGCGGCGCTCGATGCGCGCCTGCGCACGGCCGTGTCGACCACTCCTGTAGCCGCCCTCCCCGGTCCTGACCAGGACGGGGTGCCTGGTAATGCCGCCCGTCGTGGCACCGACATGCCGACCCAGCCACGACTGACAGCGGCAGCACGAGACCAGCCCGGGTTGCGCTCCGGGGAAACCGGTACGCCACAACCCGCGCTGCAACGCCGGCAGTTTGCCCCGGACAGCGACAGCACAGACATCCTCGCCGTGCCTGATGCCATCACACGCATTCCCGACGCCAACCCCCGCGAGCTGCTGGTCAGTGCCAGCACCCGGGAAGCCCGCATCGCGGGCTACCTCAACAGCTGGAAGAACAAGGTCGAACGCATTGGCACCCTGAATTTCCCCGGTGCCACCGAACTTGCCAGCATCCGCACTTACCCGGTGCTCGAAGTCGCGATTGCCGCCAACGGCGAGCTCAAGGAGATCGTCGTCCGCAGTTCCTCCGGCTATCCGAACCTCGACCAGGCTGCCATGGAGATCCTGCGCATTGCCGCGCCATTCGATCCGTTCCCCAAGGTGCTCCGCGACGACTACGACGTGCTGCGCTTCGCCTACGAGTGGCACTTCGGTTCACAAACCGGTACAGGCCGCATCCGCACGATCAATGGCAGCTGACCTGCGGCAGCGGCGGACCCCCATGCGGCAGCGAGCCCATGCCACCGCCGGCAACGCGTGGTAGATTGATCCCGTCGACACCAGGGCTGCTGACGCAATGCTGCG
Source organism: uncultured Chromatiaceae bacterium (assembly GCA_964592735.1). GTDB lineage: Bacteria > Pseudomonadota > Gammaproteobacteria > Steroidobacterales > QUBU01. The sequence continues at coordinate 3,077 of CAZQGA010000091.1, forward strand.
CAGGCAACGGATCCATGAGGCAAATCACCTATCTCACCGGCCACCTGCTCATCGCCATGCCGGCGATGGCCGATCCCAACTTCACGCGGACCGTCACCTACATCTGCGAACACTCCGACCAGGGCGCCCTCGGCATCGTCATCAACCGGCCGCTGGGCATGGACCTCGGTGAGGTCTTTGCGCAGCTCTCGCTGGAGGATGCCCCACCTGCCGTGGCCGCCCAGCCCATCCTGCGCGGCGGGCCGGTGCAGGCCGAGCGCGGTTTCGTGCTGCATGAGCCGGGCGGCAACTGGGACTCGACCGTCGAGGTGAGCAAGTCTGCGCACCTGACCACTTCACAGGACATCCTCGCGGCCCTGGCCCGCGGCACGGGCCCGAAGCGTGCGCTGATGGCGCTGGGCTACGCAGGCTGGGGAGCAGGCCAGCTCGAGATGGAAATCAGCGCCAACGCCTGGCTGAGCGTGCCCGCTACCGCAGGGCTGATCTTTGACACCCCGTTCGAAACCCGCTGGACCGCGGCCGCGGGGCTCCTCGGCGTCAATCTCGCCACGATCAGCCCCGAAGCCGGACACGCCTGAGGCAGCACAGCCTCGCGCCGGCGCTGCCGGAGCGCTACGCTGCGCGAATGGCAGATCGCGCCCTCGTCTTTGATTTCGGCACCCGCAAGATAGGCATCGCCAGCGCCAACCGGCTGGCCGCCACCGTCACCGCACTCGCCACGATCCCGGCCCGCGACGGCGTGCCGGAGTGGCGCGAGATCGCCAGCCTGATCCGTGACTGGCAACCCGAGGTCCTGGTCATGGGCCTGCCGCGCAACACCGACGGCTCGGATTCCATCATGACGGTACGGGCCCGCGCCTTCGGCCATTGGCTTGGCAGCCAGTCCGGGCTGCCGGTGGAGGAGATCGACGAGCGCTACACATCGACGGAAGCCGAGGCCGTATTGCGCGACCAGCGTCGGGCCGGCAGCCGCACGCGGCGCGTACGGCCCGAGGACGTCGACCAGATGGCCGCGCGTCTGATGGCCGAGACCTGGATCCGCTCATAGCGCACCGGCAAGGCGACAGCACCGCCCCGCTCTGCGAAAATGCGGCCCGCAGCCTGCCCGCCGGATCACACAGGACCCATGAACCGCCCGCACCGTGACACCATCTTCCTGGAGCAGGCGCGCGTCCTCGCCTTGCACGCCTTCCCGGCACAGCAGTACGCCCTGCGGCTGGAAGCGCCACGCTGTGCGACCCACGCAACACCCGGGACCTTCATCCACCTGCAATGCGCCGCCGACATTCCCATGCGCCGGCCGCTGTCGATCCGGCACGTCGATCCGGCAGCCGGCTGGATCGAGGTCCTGTTCAAAGTCATCGGGGCGGGCCTGCAGGCACTCACAGCTGCCAGGCCCGGCGACGTCCTCAGCCTGCTTGGACCGATCGGCCAGGGCTTCCGGCCCGATCCGGCCCGGCCCCTCGCATTGCTGGTAGGCGGTGGCGTGGGCATGCCGCCGCTGGAATTCCTGGCCCGACAACTGGCAGCGGACAGGGAAGCAGGGCAGGCCTGGCAGCCGCTGGCCTTTTTTGGCTCGGAAGCACCCTTCCCCTTCAAGGCGGGGCGCAGCGCATCGCTCCTGCACGGCCTCGACCATCGCATCGACGCCTGCCATCCCGCCCTCGAGGCCCTCGGCGTGCCGTCACGACTCGCATCACTGGCGGGTTTCGATGGCTGCTACCACGGTTATGTCACGGATCTTGCCGGCGAGTGGCTTGCCAGTCTGCACGAGGACAATCGCGGTCGCGTGGCGCTTTATGCCTGCGGCCCACAGCCGATGCTGCACGCCGCGGCACGTCTCGCACGGGACTTCGACCTGCCAGCACAATTGTGCCTCGAGGAATTCATGGCCTGCGGTGTCGGCGGCTGTGCAGGGTGCGCCGTGCCTGTGGAAACGGACGACGGACGCGCCATGAAACGGGTCTGTGTTGACGGGCCGGTATTTGCAGCATGTGCCGTCTACCCGGAGATGTTCCGCGCGACATCCTGAGAGGGAGATGGCCCGCGGTGACGCCCCCAGGAGCGCTCGTGGCGTCAGCCAGGGCTCCCTGTACGGCTCTCAGCCGAAGTGGATCTTCGCCTCGAGGTTGGTGCGCGAGTCGGCGCTCGCCAGCGCCTCCTCCATCGGCACCTTACCCTCCTTGTAGAGCTTCAGCAGCGCATCGTCGAATGTCTGCATGCCCTGCTCGGAGGAACTCTGGAAGGCCTCCTTCACCTTGGCGATATCGCCAACCTGGACCAGCTCGGCGATCCGTGGTGTATTGAGCATGACCTCCACCGCGGCAACCCGCTCGCCTTTCGTGCCGCGCACCAGACGCTGGGAAATGATGGCACGCAGGTATTGCGAGAGATCCATGAAAACCTGCGCATGCTGGTCCTCAGGAAACAGGTTGATGATGCGGTCGAGCGTTTCCGGCGCATTGTTCGAGTGCAGCGTGGCGATCGCCAGATGCCCCGTACCCGCGAGATCGATGGCGGCCTGCATGGTCTCCCGGTCACGGATTTCGCCGATCAAAACCACGTCGGGCGCCTCGCGCATGGCGCTCTTCAATGCCCTGGCATAGGACTTCGTGTCCGTTCCGACCTCACGCTGGTTGACGATCGACTTCTTGTTCGCATGCAGGAACTCGATCGGGTCCTCGATGGTGATGATGTGCGAGGAAGTCTTCTCGTTGCGATGGTTGATCATGGCCGCGAGCGTCGTGGATTTTCCGCAACCCGTGGAGCCCACCATGAGCAGCAGGCCGCGCCTGAACATCACCAGGTCCTTGAGGATCGGCGGCATGCCGAGCTGGTCCAGATCAGGAATTGCCGAGGTGATGTAGCGCATCACCATCGCGACATTGCCGCGCTGGTGGAAGACGTTGACGCGAAAACGGCCAAGGCCCTGCTTGGACACCGCAAAGTCGATCTCCAGCTCCCGGGTAAATTCCTCGAGCTGCTGTTCGCTCATGAGCTCGATGGCAGCCTGGCGGATCATCTTGGGCGTCAGCTCGAGCCTGTTCACCGGCATGATCTTGCCGTCGATCTTTATCTTGACCGGGGCAAACGGCGTCAGGAACAGGTCCGAGGCCCGCTTCTCAACCATCAGGCTGAAAAGCGGTTGCACGTTCATCGTCGCAAGTTCAGTGATGTTGTCCACCAGCATCCGTCTCCAGTTGGCCGCTCAGCGGCGCAGCGCGCCGCGCTCGCTGCCCTCGTCCTCTGCCAGCGCCAGGCCGTCCGTATCGATGCCTTTGCGGTCGCGCTTGCTTTCCAGCTTGACGCGCAGGCGCAGCTCATTCTTCGAGTCGGCGTTGCGCATGGCCTCCTCGTAGGAAATCTGCCCACGCTCGTAGAGTTCAAACAGGTCCTGGTCGAAGGTCTGCATGCCGAGCCGGGTCGACTTCGCCATGATTTCCTTGATACGCGCCACCTCGCCCTTGAAGATCAGGTCGGCAATCAGCGGCGAGTGGAGCATGATCTCCATGGCCGCGATACGTCCCCTGCCGTTTTCCCGCGGGATGAGCCGCTGCGAAACCATGGCGCGAATGTTCAGGGACAAATCCATCAGCAGCTGGCCGCGCTTGTCCTCCGGAAAGAAGTTGATGATCCGGTCAAGCGCCTGGTTGGCGCTGTTGGCGTGCAGTGTCGCCAGGCACAGGTGGCCGGTCTCGGCAAACTGGACGGCGAACTCCATGGTGTCCCGATCGCGGATCTCGCCGATGAGGATCACGTCAGGTGCCTGGCGCAGGGTATTCTTCAGTGCCGCACCCCAGCTGTCCGTGTCGACACCGACCTCACGCTGGGTGATGACACAGCGCCGGTGCGGATGCACGAACTCCACCGGATCCTCGATCGTGATGATGTGGCCGCGGGAATTTTCGTTGCGGTGCCCGATCATGGCCGCCAGGGTCGTGGATTTGCCCGAGCCGGTGGCACCGACGACGATCACCAGGCCACGCCTGGTCATGACGATGTCCTTCAGGACCGGCGGCAGTTCGAGCTCCTCCAGCGTCGGGATCTGGCTGATGATGGTGCGCAGAACGGCGCCCACCTGGCCCTGCTGGACAAAGGCACTGACACGGAAACGGCCGATGCCCTGCGGATTGATGGCGAAGTTGCATTCCCGGGTGGCGTCGAACTCCTTCGCCTGGCGATCGTTCATGATCGAGCGCACGATGATGGCGCTGTCATCCGGGCTGAGCTGCTGGTCAGCGGCACGGTGGATCTCGCCGTTAACCTTGATGGCCGGCGGAAACCCCGCAGTGATGAAGAGGTCGGAGCCATTGGCATCCACCAGCTTCTTCAGCAGGCCCTGCATCAGCCTGGTTGCCTGATCGCGTTCCATGTTGATCTCCCGGCGGCGCTGCTGCTGGCGCGCCCTAGAACTGGTCCTTGTTCGCGGCCTTGAAGCGTGCCTCTTCCTTGCTGATCACGCCCTTCGTCAGCAATTCCTGCAGGTTCTGGTCGAGCGTCTGCATGCCTGCTGCCTGGCCGGTCTGGATGGCCGAATACATCTGGGCAATCTTGCCCTCACGGATCAGGTTCCTGATCGCCGGCGTGCCGATCATGATTTCGTGGGCCGCGATGCGGCCGCCCCCTATCTTCTTGAGGAGCGACTGGGAAATGACTGCCCGCAGCGACTCCGAGAGCATCGTGCGGATCATTTCCTTTTCGGTGGCAGGGAAGACGTCGACGATGCGGTCGACCGTCTTCGCCGCCGAGCTCGTGTGCAGCGTGCCGAACACCAGGTGACCCGTCTCCGACGCCGTCATGGCCAGCCGGATGGTCTCCAGG
>CAZQGA010000092.1:0-7862 GCA_964592735.1 uncultured Chromatiaceae bacterium
GGCCCGGGCCCGGCCCGGCGTCAGCGCACCCAGCGGCCATGGAACCATCAATCGCAGCCGGGAGGGGCGCCGCCCGTGCCTGGACCCAGGTTGGTCCGAATGTATTACGTGGAAGGGCAGCACGGCCGTGAAGGACGTCACGCACCGCTTGCTGGCAACCGATGCCTGCGAGTGCCAACCCGCAGGCCCGGAGCGAATCGCACCTCAGCTGGCGAGTGCCATCCCGGGCTGCCAGCCGAGCTCACTCACCGTGCAGGCTGCGGTGTCATGCACGATCTCGAATGCGACGAATTCACCGGGCCGTGCCAGCGCGAGGCCGATCACCAGCACCACGCGTCCCGGTGCCTGGCGCGTGCCCCCGTTGGTATCGAGGTCGCATTTGACGTAGAAGGCATCATCGCCCTGCGCTGCGGCCACCAGCAGGCCGCGGGCCTGCAACGCTCCGAGGAAGCTGCGGACCTGCGTGCACACGTCCTGCCAGAGCGGCGCGCCCGGCGCCGCAAACGCTGCCCAGCGCGTGTAACGGGAGACGCTGCCCAGCACGAACAGCGTGATGCGCCGGCGGCGCAGGCTGTTCCAGGAAGTTGCCACACCGCCCGATCGTGCCATGGTGACGAGACCCGTGAGCCCGACCTGTGCCGAGGACTCCGGGCGCAGGAGCGCATTCACGCCGAGCTGCGCCAGTTGGCGCACGTCAGCTTCATCCAGGACATACGACGGGCGGGTACGACCCAGGGACAGCGGCTGGGGTCCGGCGAGATCCAGGCCCGCAGCACTGAGGCGTCCGGCGATGGCGCCGGCGGCGCTGAGGATGCCGGCAGGCGCGGCATGGGGCGGGCTCTCCAGTCCCGGAAAGTAGCTCACGGCATTGGGACTGGCAAAGCCACGCTCGCGCTGGACGCGCACGACATCGCGCAGCTCGGCCCAGGATTCCGGTGGATCGAGCAGCAACAGGGCATGTCGCTCCTGGCAGTAGCGATCGGCGGCGAACAATGCCACCGGCCCCAGGGCGGCACCGGAGATACCGGGTACCAGGCAGACAAAATCCACGCAAGGCACCTGCTCGAGCGCGAACAGGCCGGTCGCCTCCTCACGCGAGCCGATGAGGTCGTAATCCGTGGGCGTATTGTCACCCTGCCAGGTAGCACGGCTGTACACATAGCGCACATCCGCACGACCTTCCTGGGTCGGCGTCGGGCGCCCGGCCGGCGCGTCTGCCGCCAGTCGCACCAGCGCGGAACGGCCGAGAGCATCACCAACAAAATTCGCGGCCTGCGCATCCACCGAGACACCGCTGTAGATCTCCTGCTCCTCGACCAACGGTTGCGCGGGTGACCGGCAGCGGTGGATCACCAGGTTGAAGCACCAGGGCTCCTCGGCACTGACATGCTCGTAGTCCACGGCTGCGCGCAGATACTCGAGCGGCCCGGGATTCAGCGCGTCGAGCAGGAGGTCGCCCTGCGGCCCGGGCAGCGTGATGCGGTTGCGATGGCCGGAACGGCAGACGCGCACGACGACCGCCAGCGTGCCGCCATTCTCGAAGTACTGATAGAGCAGGAACTCCATGCGACTGAGATAGCCGGGCACACCGAAGCGCGCCAGGAATTCCTCCAGGCTGCGCACGGCGACGGGGATGTTGACCGGCCCGCGCGGGGCCGGACCGATGAAGGCAGCGACGCTTTCCCGCGAAACCGGAATGGCCTGGCCGCGGGCAGGAATCTCGATGACCGAGATGCCGTTTTGGCGTGGATCCAACCGAAAATCCCCTGGCGGGAGCCAGCTCACCAGCACCCGGCGCTTGTCACGACAGTGCAGTCATCTTAGCAGTGTCTGCACAGGCAGGGGCGAAGCAGATCATGCTGCCGTCGGCAGCAGGCCGTGTGCCGGGATTCAGGCAATCGTGACGCCTGGCTTCATTGCACACGCACCGGTGTCGTTCCGGCAGCAGGCGCTGCATCCTCCCTGACTTCGCCCTGCTCAAACCAGTCGTAGCTGACGATGTTCACGACTCGCGGTGCCGCATCGATGCTCGCCGCAAGGTCTGGTGCCCCGGGCCTGACGGGCACCGGGATGCCGCGTTGCTCACTGCTGATGCGGGCAATGCGCTCGTGGTCGATTCCGGCGCCCGCCTGCGTGGCCTTGGCGAGCTTTTTTTCGATCTCGCGCAGTACCGCGGTAGAGCGTCGCGTCTTGTCTTCCTCCAGGGGCGGATGTGCCTCGAGGAACAGCTCGCCGTCAGCCAGGCCCACCAGCACCGGCTGGTTGACGATGCGCACCGGCAGGCCCACCGGCACCCGCTCGAACAGCCACTCGATATCGGCCGGGTTCATGCGGATGCAGCCATGGCTGACACGCATGCCCACCCCGGCTGGCTTGTTGGTGCCGTGGATGAGGTAATCACCGGGGATCGCCAGGCGCATGGCGTGAGCACCGAGGGGGTTGTCCGGCCCCGCCGGCACCACCGCAGGCAGCGGATCGCCATTCTCCGCGTGCTCCTTGCGGATGGAGGCTGGCACACGCCACACGGGATCCTTCTTCTTCGAAACAATGCGGGTCAGGCCGAGCGGCGTCGCCCAGCCTTCGCGCCCGATGCTGATCGGAAACGTGTGGACCACGGCCGGCGCATCCTTCTGCGCCTTCGGAAAATAAAAGAGCCGCTTCATCGGCACGTTGAGCACGATGCCCTGGCGCGGTGCATCGGGCAGCACGAAACGGCTCGGCAGCACGATCTCCCGCCCCTCGCCCGGCAACCAGGGGTCGATGCCGGGGTTGGCCTCCACCAGTTCGTCGAAGCCCAGGTGATAGGCCTGGGCGACATCGATGAAGGTGTCCTGCTCACGCAACCGCACCACCTGCAGCGCACCCACCACGTTGGATGTCGCATCAGGCAACACGAAACGCGTCGTTTCCAGCGGCGCGAGGAGCGGCGGCGGGGCCGGTGGCGGCTCAGGTTCTTCCGGCGCGAACAGCAGCGAGCAGCCCGGTAGCAGGAGAGCGAGCAAGGCTGCGGCAACCGCACGACCTGCGTCATGAATCTGCCTCAGGGCTGGCATTGGGGGCTCCTGCCGGCCGCACGGGCCGCATTGAAGGTCGCCAGCGCCTCGGGGAACTGCGCGACCAGGTCATCGATGCGATGTTCGGAGGACGGGTGTGTGGAGAGCAGCTCCGCCGGCTTGAGCCGGCTCTTCTTCTCCATGTTCTGCCACAGCGAGACGCTCTGGCGGGGGTCGAAACCGGCGGCGGCCATGTAGCGCAAGCCCACGGTATCGGCCTCGCTCTCCTCGCCGCGGCTGAACGGCAGCGACAGGCCCAGCTGCGCTGCCATGCCGAACAGGTCCACCCCGGCCTGCCCGGTACCGGTAAGGATGGCACCAGCCACGACGGCGCCGCGTGTCGTCATCTCACGGTTGGCCCGCTTCAGCGCGTGTTGCAGGGTGACGTGCGCGACTTCGTGGCCGATCACGGCGGCCAGCTGGTCCTGGCTTCCGGCAACCTGGAAAATCCCGGTGAAGATGCCGATGTGTCCGCCCGGCAACGCGAAAGCATTGATTGCCTCGCTGTCGAAGAGTTCGATCTCCCACTCCTTGTCGACGTAGGGTTCGGGCAACTGCGCAATGATGGCATCAGCCACGCAGCTGACGTAAGTGCGCAGGCCGGCGTCCGTACTCACCGGCGTGTTCGCACGGATCTTCTGGAATTCCGCATCGCCCGCGCTGGCAATCTCGCTGTCGCTGGCGAGCGGCAGCGAACAGCCCGCAAGGCCGGCAAACGAAACGAGCAGCGCCGCGGCGGCCAGCGCCCAGCCTGGTGCAGACAACGTTCGATAACCCACGGCAGGGATTATAGCGGCAGGCACCCGGGCAGCCACCCCGGGCGCAGGCGCGTACCGCAGTCGGACCGGGCCAGCACGCGGCTCAGGGCAGCGAACGTTCCCGCTGGCGCTGGCCGAGCCAGAGCTCGACCTCCCCGGCCGCTGCACGCACCGCAGCGAGAATCTTGTCTGCAAGGCTGTGCCGCGCGCGGTAGGCAACATGGAAAACGTCGGCCCGTCCGATTGCGGCAAGAAGGTAGTCATCGCTGGCGCCCAGGGCATCCACCAGCCCGAGTTCCAGCGCCCGCGTCCCGTACCAGTGCTCACCGGTGGAGACCGCCTCGATATCGAGCGCCGGGCGGTTCTGCGCCACCATGCCTTTGAACAGCGCATGGACTTCCTCGAGTTCGTCCCTGAGCTTGGCGCGGTCGGCTTCGGTGGTGCGACCGAACATCGTCACCGTGCGCTTGTAGCGGCCGGCAGTCACCTGCTCGAAATCCACGCCACGCTCGGCCAGCGCCCGGTTGAAGTTGGGGATCTGCGCCACGACGCCGATGGAGCCCAACACGGCGAAAGGCGCGGCGATGATGCGGTTGGCCACGCAGGCCATCATATAGCCGCCACTGGCCGCGCCCTTGTCGACGATCGCCGTCAGCGGGATGCCCCGCTCGCGCAGCCGCGCGAGCTGCGAAGCGGCCAGGCCGTGCTCATGCACGGCGCCGCCGAAGTTCTCCAGTCGCAGGACCACTTCATCGGCCGCAGTGGCCACGGCCAGGACGGCGCTCACCTCCTCGCGCAGCGAGGCCACCGCCGTGGCCCGGATGTCGCCTTTGAAGTCGAGCACGAAGACCCGTGGCCGCTGTTCCGCCGCGCTGGCGGCAGCCTTTTCGTGCGCCTTGCGCTCCTTCGCCTCCTGCTTCGCGATCTTTTTCCACCCGGCCTTGCCGAACACGGCCCGGCGCAGTTCATCGGCGCTCTTGCGGTAACGGTCGTTCAGCTTCTCGACCACCAGGCCACCGGGTGCAGCGCTTTTGCGGGAGAGGCCGACCACCACCGCAGTGACGGCGCCCGCAGCCAGCACGAAGGTGAACGCCTTGGCGAGGAACAGCCCGTACTGGAAAAAGAACTCTCCCATGCCCGGCGCCAATCCCTACAGTCCGGCGTTGTTGCGTTCGAGCGCGCGCTCGGCACGATAGCTCGAACGCACGAGCGGGCCTGCCACGACTTCCATGAAGCCCAGCTCCAGGCCGCGTTCCCGCAGCGCCCTGAATTCGTCGGGATGCACATAACGATGCACCGGCAGGTGGTTGGCCGTGGGCCGCAGGTACTGGCCCAGCGTGAGGATGTCCACGCCCGCGTCGCGCAGGTCGCGCATCGCCTGCCCGATCTCGGCATCTTCCTCACCCAGCCCGAGCATCAGGCTGCTCTTGGTCAGCAGGCCCGGGCGGGCAGCACGAGCCTGGCGCAGCACGGCCAGCGACTGGTCGTAGCCGGCGCGCGGGTCACGTACCGCGGGCGTCAGCCGGCGCACGGTCTCGAGGTTGTGGGCGAAAACGGCCAGATCCGACGCCACGACGCTGCGCACGGCATCGGCATTGCCCGCAAAGTCCGGCGTCAGGGCCTCGACCGCGGTCTCCGGGTTGCGTGCGCGGATGGCGCTGATGCAGGCCGCGTAGTGGGCCGCACCCCCGTCGGGAAGATCGTCGCGATCGACGGACGTCAACACCACGTAACGCAGCTTCATGAGCTCGACCGTGCGCGCAGCGTTCGCAGGCTCGGCCGGATCGAGCCAGCCGTGCGGGTTGCCGGTGTCCACGGCACAGAAGCGGCAGGCCCGCGTGCAGACGGCGCCCATGAGCATGATGGTGGCGGTGCCGTTGCCCCAGCATTCGCCGATGTTCGGGCACATGGACTCCTCGCACACGGTGGCGAGGCGGTGTTCGCGCACGGTCGCCTGGACCTCCGCGTAGCGGCCACCACCGGGCACCCGGGCGCGCAGCCACGCGGGTTTTGGACCGGCGGGCTGCCCGAATTCAGCCTCCCGCCCGGCCTGGGCCTTGATGCCGTTGCGGATGGCGGTGAAGCCGGCGGCGGTGCGGTACTTCTCGCCGCTGCGCGGCGGATCCACCGCGGCAGAAGGATTGTCCAGGGGAGTCGTCATGGGACGGCTATTCTCGCACGGCCGGGATGAGCGTGGCAGAGCGGACGGGGTCAGCCAGGCATGGCCTGCCGGCTGGTTCAATGCTGATCGCCTCGCGGTGGCCCGGCAGAAAAAAAGCCCGGCACGAGGCCGGGCAATACAGGGGGAAGACTTTCGCGATCCGGAGCCTGCGCGGGCTCCGTCGACATCTGCAGAAATCAGTGCACGCGAGCCCAGTTCAGCAGCTCCACCGCATTGGCCTCAACCTTGAAGTTGCGGGCCAGGATGGCCTCGATCTCCTGCGGATCAAGCACCGTATTGGCCGGCTGGTTGAGCTCCACCATGCCGGTGTACTCGTCGGTGCATTTCGCCTCACCGGCCTTCAGGATGAAGCGCGTGTAGTACTTCGCGTGCATGGGTCCAACACTACCGGCCGGTCCGCGGGCATTCTGTGAGGGAAACCACAAAATCCGGAAGCCACGAATCCGCGGCGATGTGCGGGTTTTGCGGCTGGCACCAGTGGCAGGCCAGCCCACCACCAGACACGGCAGCGGCTGTCTGTGCTATATGTCCGGCCCGTCGCCCCGCATCGAGAACCCCGCCCCCATGCGCTTGCGCCTGCCCGCCCTCACCTTGCTCACGACCCTCCTGCTGCCCCCCCTGGCCTGGCCGGCCGGGGACCCCCTGCAACCCGCACGGGCGGCACGGGAAGCAGCTCTGCAGGCCGAGGCGCCGCGTCTCGCCACAGGCACCTGGATCAAGGCCGAGGAACGGCTGGATGCGGCAAGTCGCCAGCTTGAGGCAGGCAGATCCGCAGCGGCAGAAAAACGCGGTGCGGAGGCCCGCGGGCTCTACGCCAGCGCCGAACTCACGGCCATCAAGGCGACGCTGCTTACCACTGCGCGCGAACAGGTGCTTGCCCTGGGACCCGCCGGCACTGCGCGCCTGGCTCCGCACACGACGGCCCGCGCACAAGAACTGCTGCGCGCTGCCGAATCCATGCTTGACGCCGACCGCAGCCAGACGGCAGGAGCAAACGATCTGGCCGGGCAGGCCGTCCGCGAGGCCGCGCATGCCATGGCTCTGGCAAGCCTCCTCGGCAGCGCCACCCGGGCAAAGCCCGGCACCGAAGACCTTGCCCTCGCCTGGGAAGCCGCCCTTGCGGAAGCTGCGACGGCCGCGGGCCTGCAGCCACTGCCGCCGGGGCCGGAAGCGGCCACCGAGGCGCTGGTCCGTGGTCTCACTGGACTGAAAGACCGTGCCGACCAGCAAGCCGACGGGCTGCGGCAGCGCGAACTGCAGGTGGCAGCCCTGGAAGAAGAACTGCGCGAACTCGATACACGCCTCGCGGGTGCCAGCGACCAGGCCCGCAACCTGACCGAGCAGATCGAGGCGCGCGAACATGCCCGCGCACAATACGAGCAGCTTGCCGCCGGCTTTCGGCCGGACCAGGCCACCGTACTGCGCCAGGGCGATGACATCATCCTGCGCCTCACCGGTCTCAGCTTCACCTCAGGCACCGCACGCTTCGCGCCGGGAGCAAAACCCCTCTTGGACGGACTGGCAGCCGCGCCACGCCTTTACCCGGGCGCCCGCTTCACCGTGGAAGGCCACGCGGATGCGAGCGGTGACAGCGCTGCCAACCAGCGCCTGTCGCAGGCGCGTGCCGATGCCGTGCGTGACTACATGGTGAAGGAACTGCAACTGGCCCCGGGGCGCATCAGCGCCGCGGGTTACGGTGACTCCCGTCCCGTTGCCAGTAATGCCAGCGCCGAGGGCCGCCGCCAGAACCGGCGCATCGACCTGGTCATCACCCCGCTGGTGCCCGCACCCTGAGCAGGTCGTGCGCCCCGGCGCGGCTTCTTCAGCAGCCACGCCACCACCCGGCGATGGTCGCGCCCACCAGCGGGT
>CAZQGA010000093.1:0-4664 GCA_964592735.1 uncultured Chromatiaceae bacterium
CCGCGACGTTCTTCGGCACCGGGTCGTAGTGCGAGAATTCCATGGTGAAGGAGGCCCGGCCGCTGGTCATGCCGCGCAGCTGGCCGATGTAGCCGAACATCTCCGACAGCGGGATGTGGGCCACCACGGCGATGTTGGTGCCGCGTTCGACCTGCTCCTGGATGGAGCCGCGGCGGCGGTTCATGTCGCCGATGACATCGCCCAGGTAGTCACCCGGGGAGACCGTTTCCACTTTCATCACGGGTTCGAGCAGGATCGGGCCTGCCTTGCGGATGGCCTCGCGGAAGCAGGCCTTGGCGGCGATTTCGAAGGTGAGCGCGTTGGAGTCGACGTCGTGGTAGCTGCCGTCGGTGAGGCGGGCGCGAAAATCGACAGTGGGGAAGTGCGCGAGCACACCGTCTTCCATCTGCATCTTCAGGCCCTTCTCGACGGAGGGTACGTATTCCCTGGGCACCGATCCGCCGACGGTTTCGTCGACGAACTCGAAGCCGGCACCGCGCTCCAGCGGCTCGAAGGTGATCCAGACTTCAGCGAACTGGCCGGCGCCACCAGTCTGCTTCTTGTGGACGTACTGCTCGGAGATCGGCCGCGTGAAGGTCTCGCGGTAGGCGACCTGGGGCTTGCCCATCTCGCCCTCGACGCCGTACTCGCTGCGCATGCGGTCGAGCGTCACCTCGAGGTGCAGCTCGCCCATGCCGCGCAGGATGGTCTGGCTTGTTTCACGATCCGTTTCCAGGCGCAGCGAGGGATCCGCCCGCACCATCTTGCCGATCGCATTGCTGAATTTGTCGAGTTCAGCCTTGACCTTCGGTTTCACTGACACGCTGATGACCGGATCCGGGAAGCGAATGCGTTCGAGTACCACCGGGCTGGCGGAATCGCAGAGCGTGTCGCCGGTGTCCGTCTCGGAAAGCGAGACCAGCGCGATGATGTCGCCTGCCCTTGCTTCTTCGATCGCGTTGGCCTCCTTGGCGAACATCTCCACCATGCGGCCGATTTTCTCGCGCTTGCCGCGGGTGGTGTTCAGCACGGACATGCCGCGGGTGAGCACACCGGAGTAGACGCGGCAGAAGGTCAGTGCGCCATAGGCGTCATTGATGGTCTTGAAGGCCAGGGCGGCAAACGGCTCGTCGTCCGAGCAGGGGCGTTCGCCGGTCGGGTTGCCGTCGGCGTCGACGGTCTTGATGGCGGCGACGTCGGTCGGCGCCGGCAGGTAGTCCACGATCGCATCGAGTACCTGCTGCACGCCCCGGTTCTTGTACGAGGAGCCGCAGAGCACCGGGTTGAAGGCGCTGCTCAGCGTGCCCTTGCGCAGGCACTTCTTCAGCGTCTCGACGGAAGGCTCCTCACCCTCGAGGTAGGCCTCCATCGCGGTGTCGTCCATCTCCAGGCAGGTGTCCACAAGCTGGGTACGGAATTTCTCGGCATCGGCGAGGATGGCACGGTCGCTTGGCACGGTGATGCCGAGCTTGTCGGCGAGATCGGGCGTGACGTCGAGGATGTCCCACTTGGCGTCGCGATCCTCGGAGGTCCAGACCAGCGCCTTGTACTGGACGAGGTCGATCATGCCCTTGAAATTGTCCTCGGAGCCGATCGGCAGGTAGATCGGCAGCGGGCGCGCGCCCAGTCGCTTCTTGATCATGTCCACGCAGCGCAGGAAGCCGGCGCCGCTGCGGTCCATCTTGTTGACGTAGCAGATGCGCGGCACGTGGTAGTTGTCGGCCAGGCGCCAGTTGCTCTCCGACTGCGGCTCCACGCCCGCCACGCCGTCGAACACGCATACGGCACCGTCGAGCACGCGCAGCGAACGGTTCACCTCGATGGTGAAGTCGACGTGTCCCGGGGTGTCGATGACGTTGAGCTTCTTGCCCTTCCAGAAGGCAGACACGGCTGCCGACTGGATGGTGATGCCGCGCTTCTGCTCCTGCTCCAGGTAGTCCGTCGTCGTCGAGCTCTTCAGGTCCTTGGTGTCGTGCACGTCGATCACCGTGTGCTTGCGTCCCGTGTAATACAGGATGCGTTCGGTGGTCGTCGTCTTGCCGGCGTCGACGTGGGCGATGATGCCGATGTTGCGGATGTCGGAAAGCGGGGTGGTACGGGCCATGGCAGGTTTCCATCAGGACAGACGTGGCCGGCGCGGTTGCAATGCCGCAGCGGCTCCAGCCCGGCCGGGGAGGCGGGTTGGGCCGGTTGACGGGATGCGGCGCGCCGGAAGGGCGCGAATTCTACCCGGTTCCAGGCCGGAATGGGCTGGATATTGCAAAAATCGGCCGGGTGCCCCGGGGGGGGGGCGAGGGATGGCCTGGTCAGCGCTTCTGGCTGCCGGCGCCTGCTATGCCTGGGTCGCCCGGCAGAAAAACGCCTTCAGGTAACGGGTCTCCGGGATGGCCGGGTGGACCGGGTGGTCGGGTGACTGCCCACCCGCTTCCAGTACCTGCACGAAGCGGTTGCTGTGCCGTGCGGCCTTCTGGATCAGCGCGAGCAGGCTGTCGGCGGTGAGGTGGTAGGAGCAGGAGCAGGACACCAGGATGCCGTCGCGGGAGAGCAGCTGCAGCCCGAGCTGGTTGAGCCGCCGGTAGGCCGCCTCGCCCTTGGGGATCTGCTTCTTTCGTTTGATGAAAGCGGGCGGGTCGAGGATGACCACGTCGTAGCGCTCGCCGCCCCGCTGCAGTTCTTCCAGGGCATCGAAGGCATCGCCTTTGAGGGTGTGCACGTCGAGTCCGTGGGCGCTGGCGGTCTGCTCCACGGCGGCGAGCGCTGTGGCCGAGGCATCCACGCAGGTGACCGAGGCGGCCCCAGCCCGGGCGGCGGCGAGGCCCCAGGCGCCGACGTAGCTGAAGACATCCAGCACGCGGGCACCGGGGACGTATTTCAGCAGGGCCTGGCGGTTCGCTGCCTGGTCGAAGAACCAGCCTGTCTTCTGGCCGCCGGCGAGCGGCACCCGGAACCTGATGCCGTTTTCCTCGACGGTGGCCTCGGCCGGAACCTCGCCGCCATCGGCTTCGACATAGGCAGGCAGCCCTTCCAGTTCCCGTGCGCCGCTGTCGTTCTTCCAGACAAACAGGCGCGGCGTGAGGACCTTGCGCACGGCGGCCACGACCTCGGCCTTCATCGCTTCCATGCCGGCCGTGCCCGCCTGGCCGACGATGATATCGTCATAGCGGTCGAGAACCAGGCCGGGCAGGCCATCGGATTCCCCGTGCACGAGGCGGTAAAACGGTCGCGGGAACAGCCGCTCGCGCAGGGCCTGGGCAATTTTCAGCCGGTGCACCAGCAGGGACTGCGAAGGGGGATGATCCGGATCACGCCCGAGGATACGGGCGCAAATCAGCGCGTGGGGGTTGACGCAGGCGTAACCGAGGAATTTGTCCCGCGCCGACAGCACGCGCACCGGTGCGCCTGGCGCAAAGGCCGTGAGCGGCGTGCGCGCCGTGTCCACCTCGTTGGAGAAGATCCAGAGGTGCCCGCCCTCGATACGCCGCTCCTCGCCGCGTTTGAGGTGCAATGCGGGCAGCGCGCTGCCGTCAGCCGGGTTTGTCATGGGCGCGGAGTCTACACGCGGGAACCGTCCCGCGCCCGGCCGGGACGCCGGCTCAGCCGCAGGCGGCCTTGGGACTGCTCCGCTGGGCAATGAGTGCGCGCGGGAACAGCACTTCATTTTCCTTGAAGATGTGCTCCTGCATGTCCCGGTCGAAGTGCTCGAGTGCCGCCATCGTCTCGCGCCAGGCGGGGCTGGCATCGGCCGGTGTCGCGTAGTCGCTGGTCAGCGTGCGCAGCTTCCCGAGGTCGCGCAGCGTGTTGTCGTGCTCGTTTTCCATGCAGGTGATGGGCCCGCCGACGGCATCTCCGCAGCGCGTGGGCTTGACGGATGTGCTGGCTGCCAGATCCCGGACCATGGCAAACAGGGATTCTTCCTCGTGCTGGATATGGCCATCGAGTTCGGCGGCGAGGCCGTGCACCTTGTCGCGCAACGCGACGACGGCCGCCGCGCCAGCAGCCTCCTTGACCAGTGCATCGGTGGCGGCAACGAGGCGGGGCAGTGCCTCGCGCAGGTAGGCATGATGGGTCTGCTCGATGTGATCGACCAGTTCGCCCAGGGGCATGGCGCGGAAGGGCGCGGCATCGGCCAGCGGGGCGACCGCGGGGATATTGACCTCATCGAGCATCCCCAGAAGGATCGCGGGGTTGAGGCCGAAGTTCCAGCAGATCTCGCCCAGCGTGACTTGCGGGTCTTCACCTTCCCGGAAGATGCCCGTGGATTTCAGCCTGGTCATGAGTGCCGGTGGGCCGGCCATGAGTTCGGAGACCTGGGTGTGTGCGCTGAGCTTGATCATCTGGGTCACTCCTGTTCGGGCCAGCCGCCGGTGTGCATCTGGCTGTCCATTTTTGTTTCAAAGTGCCGAAGGCAGGCACAAGGGTATATACGGGATTGTACGCAACGGCTGGCACGGCAGTTGCCAGCCCGCCGGCAGGTGCGGTCGTTCAGCGGGTTGCAACCTCGCTATCGGCTGCCAGCAGGGCCTGCGCCTGCTCGGCCCAGCGCTCGGTGGCCGGGCGTGTAGCCGCGATGCCGAAGTGGCTGGCCATGTTGGCGAGCTCGGCCGGCGACAGCCGGGCCAGTGCGGTGAACTGGTGAATTCCCGCTGCCTTGATTTTCCTCTCCA
>CAZQGA010000093.1:4674-7686 GCA_964592735.1 uncultured Chromatiaceae bacterium
GTCCGGCGCACAAGCAGGCGCGCCGGAGGAATTCAGTGGTCCAGCGATTCGAGGATGATGCGCTGGATCTCGTCGTCGATCTCGGGCAGTACGCGCAACTTCGCCAGCGCATCGTTCATTTTCCTCTCCAGCACGCGGTCGAGGCCCTGGATGCGTTTGAGGTCGTCGCTGCTGCGCGGTGCCGGAATGGACACCGGCCGTTCCTTTCGCGCCTGCTCCTGCTGCCTGGCATGCAGCGCCAGCGGCGCAATGCGGTACTTCCAGGTCTGCAGGCTCGATTCGAGTTCATCGATGCGCAGTGCGCTCTCGCGCAGGCAGCACTCCAGTTCGTGAATGCGGGCATTGCGTGCAGCCAGTTCAGTGCGTGCGCTGCGCGCGGACCTGCCCCCGGGCCGGCTCTCGCCCGCGGTTGCCGCCGGGTTGCCGGCCGGTGGTGATGCCGAGTCCAGGGTGCGCAGCCGCTGTGTGTGGGCGACCAGTTCCTCACGCTCGATGCGCATCAGCCCGTGCTGGCTTTCCAGGGCGGCGATACGCTCGCGCGCTTCACCCAGTGCATTGTCCAGCGCAGCAGTGCGTGCCTGCGCCATGGCCAGTGCCTGGCTGCGCTCGTCGGCGGCTGCCTCCCGGGCAGCGAGCTGGCTGCGCAATTCGGCAGCCGCGACTTCAGCGGCCGCGCGCAGCCGCGCCTCGGTGCTGCCGTGGCTTTCCGCGCGGTGGAGTTCCCCGCGCAGTTGCTCTTCGCTTGCCCGGTGGGCGCGGTGTGCATCGCGAACCGTGCGCAGCCGGTGCCGGTAGCGCCGGCGCAAGGTCGCGAGTTCGCTGCGATGAACCGCCAGTGGCAGCTGGTCGCGGCTGCGCAGACGTGACCAGGCGACGCCGGCCACGAAGCCGAGCACCAGGATGGTGGTGCCGAAGAGCAGGGCAGCAGCGGTGGACGGCATCGATAAAGCTGGATGGATGCGCAGCGGGATGGCAAGGAAGCAAGACCCTGCATGCTAGACGAACGACGGCAGGACTGGCGCCGAGGCGGGTCACGCTTCCGCGTCCGGTGGCCTTACATAAGCGTAAGCGCGACCGGATGACCGGGGGACGTTCAGTTGCGTGCGGCCTGTCCCGTCGCGGCGGTGCGCAGCCGCTCGAGCATCTGTCGCTGCTGCGTGAGATGGAAATCCAGGGTGTGGCGGGTTTCGAGGAAGCTCTGTCGTTGCCCGGCTGCTTCATACCACTGGCGCAGGCGTGTGCAGTCTGCCGGCCATACGGCTCCCGCCAGCTCCTGGTAAGCCGGAAATCGCTCGAAGAACGGCAGGTAGTGGATGTCGGGCAGCGTGGGTGTCGCGCCAAGCCAGCAAGGACCGTCGCCGAGCTTGCGCAGTCCTTCGTGCTCCAGGAAGCGCAGGACCTCGCCAAGCTTCTCCTGCGCTGCGGCCTGCGCCTGCGGATTCCCGCCTGCAGCCAGGAGCTTGTGTATCGCAGGCACGTAGCGTGTGTCGCAGTAATCCATCCAGATGCGGGCGACAGCGCGTCCCCAGGGATTGGCCGGCATCAGTGGCCGTGCGGGAAAGGCTTCGTCGAGATACTGGTTGATGATGGCTGATTCGTAGATGACGTGGCCTTCATGGCGCAGCACCGGTACCTTGCCGTAGGGGGAAATCTCCCGGAACCATGCCGGCCGGTTGTGGAGATCGATCTCCACCAGTTCGAATTCGAGTTCTTTCTCGATCAGCGCCATGCGCACCCGCTGCGCATACGGGCAGGCGGTAAAGCTGAACAACTCGATGGCGGACATATGACTGCTCCAGGATATTGGGCCGGCGCAGTAATTGCGTCGTGCCCGGGGCAGTCTAGCAGGAGGATATGACGCGCACGTCAGCCGGCAGCGGAGTGGCCGTGATCGAGCGCAGCATCGAGTCCGGCTGTGGTGATGCGCACCGCGCCGGGTGGCAGGGCGCGAAAGAGGTCGGTCGCACCGTCGGCGGTGATCATCATGGGCTCGGACAGCGGGGTGCGTTGCAGGTCATGCGTCACCAGGATATCGGCCTGCAGGGGCTGGCCGCGGTGCCGGTTGCGGACCAGGCCGACACGTCCGTCGGCGAGTTCCACCAGACTGCCAGCCGGGTAGACGCCGAGTGCATCGACGAGTTCGGCGACGAGCGCAGCGTCGAATTTTCCGTCGCCCGGTCCGCTGAGCTGGCGCAGGGCCGTGTGCGGCGACACGGCGGCGGCATAACGCCGGTTGAGCGTCATGGCATCGTAGGCATCCGCGATGGCGGCCAGCCTGCCGAACAGCGGGATCGTGGTGCCGCGCAGTTGCTCCGGGTAACCACTGCCGTCCGTGCGCTCGTGATGTGCGGCGATCATCTCGATGGCGCGTCCGGGCAGGCCAGCACCGGCGATGAGTTCGAGGCCGCGTTCGACATGGCGGCGTACGTAGGCCTGTTCGCTGGCGGCCAGTGCGCCGGGCTTGGCCAGGATCGGCACGGGCACCGCGATCTTGCCGAGGTCCAGCAGCAATGCGCCGGTCGCCACGCCCTGCAGGGTTTCATCGTCGAAACCGAGGTGATGTGCGAGCGTGGCCGCGACTGCCGCAGTGCCGACCGCCCGCCGGCAGAGGTACCCCCCCTGTTCAGCCAGTCGCAGGCAGCCATGCAGCGTTTCTGCATCGCGGGTGACCTGCGCCACCAGCTGTGCGGCGCAGCGCGCCACGGCACGACTATCGACGATCGACTGGCGGCGTGCGAGCTGCACGATGCCCGCCATCGTGGCGATGGCCTGTGACAGCATCTGGCGTGTGGCAGCGAAGTGCCCGACCAGGGGCGGCGGCGTGCCCGGTCCCGGAGCATCCCGGCGGCCTGCTGAACGCGTGGCCGGCAGGAATTCGCTCAGGCCGGCATCGACATAGACGTGATGGCAGATCTGGCGCAGTTGCTCAACCTGTGCGGCATCGGTGATCAGGAACCCGGCAGCCGGGAAGGGCGCGTGCAGCCAGGAGCGATCGAGCTCGGCGACGAACAT
>CAZQGA010000094.1:0-7674 GCA_964592735.1 uncultured Chromatiaceae bacterium
TCGAGACCTTCTCGCCCTACGCGCGGCAGTTCCTCGACCGCATGGACAAGCCGCAAGTGGACCGCATCGACGGCATCCCGCCGGCGATCGCCATCGACCAGACCAACCCGGTGCGCACCTCGCGTTCCACCGTCGGCACCATGACCGAGCTTGCCGACCACCTGAAGCTCCTTTATGCCCGTGCTGCATCGCTCTGCTGCCGCCAGTGCGGACAGCATGTGGTCCGCGACCACCCGGAATCCGTGCTCGCCGCGCTCGAGGCCCGGCTGCCGGCGGGCAGCCGCGTGATGATCACCGCCCCGGTCAGCGTGCCCGACAATTTCACCGCCGGGGAAGTCATCGCCCTCCTCGCCCGCCAGGGCTACGACCGCATCCACCGGCAGGAGGGCCAGCTGCTGGAGGTCGTGCTCGACCGTGTGCGCCTGGAGCCGGGGAGCCGCGGACGCCTGCTCGAGGCGCTGGAAAAGGCCTTCGGCCTCGGACGCGGCCGCCTGGGCGCGCGTCACCTCGACGGGGCACAGGCCGGGGCACTCCTGCCCTTCTCCGCCGACCTGCACTGCGCCGCCTGCGACATCCACTACCGCGAGCCGACGCCCGCTGCCTTCTCGTTCAAGTCCCCGGCCGGCGCCTGCGAGAGCTGCCGCGGCTTCGGCCGCACGATGGGCATCGACTACGGCCTGGTGATCCCCGACGGCTCACTGAGCCTCGCCGAAGGGGCGGTCAAGCCCTTCCAGAGCCCGAGCTACCACGAATGCCAGGATGACCTGCTGAAATTTGCACGCCGGCGTGGCATCCCGACGCAAACCCCGTGGACGGACCTCAGCGAAGACCATCGGCGCTGGGTCATCGACGGCGAGGGGCGGCGCGCTGAGAACAAGTGGTACGGCGTCCAGCGTTTCTTCACCTGGCTGGAGACCAAGGCCTACAAGATGCACGTGCGCGTGCTGCTCTCGCGCTACCGTGCCTACACCACCTGCGGGAGTTGCCAGGGTGCGCGGCTGAAGAGCGAGTCGCTGCTCTGGCGGCTCGGCAGCCGGGCGCAAGCCGATGCGGTCCTGCCGCCGGCGGAGCGCTTCCGGCCCGCCGGCTTCACGGGCAGCGACGCCGTGCTCGCCTCGCTGCCGGGATTGTGCATCCACGACGTCATGCTGCTGCCGCTGCACCGTGCGCAGGCATTCTTCGCAGCGCTGCGCCTGCCGGCGCCACTCGATGAAGCCACCGAGCTCGTGCTCGGCGAAATCAGGAGCCGCATCGGCTACCTCGTCGAGGTGGGCCTCGGCTACCTCTCACTCGATCGGCAATCGCGCACGCTGTCGGGTGGCGAGGTCCAGCGCATCAACCTGACGACTGCGCTCGGCACCTCGCTGGTCAATACACTCTTCGTGCTCGATGAGCCGAGCGTCGGCCTGCACGCGCGCGATCTCGATCGCCTCACCGGCGTCCTGCACCGCCTGCGCGACGCGGGGAATTCCCTGCTGGTGGTCGAACATGATCCGCAGGTGATGATGGCAGGCGACCGCATCCTGGAGATGGGCCCGGGGCCGGGCAGTGACGGTGGCCGCCTCGTCTTTGCCGGTGCGCCAGCGGCCCTGCTCGCCGAACCTGCCTCACTGACGGGCGCCTACCTGCGGGGCGAGCGGCGGGTCAGCGCGGATGTCTCCGGCAAGGGCCACCCGCCGGACGCCGACACCGCCTGGCTCGAACTGCTGGGCGCCCGCGCCCACAACCTCCACGACCTCGACCTGCGCATCCCGCTGCAGCGGCTGGTGTGCATCACGGGAGTGAGCGGCTCGGGCAAATCGACGCTGGTGCAGGACGTGCTCTACCCGGCGCTGCAAAAGCTCAAGGGCAAGCCGGCAGAGGTTGCTGGCGCCCATCGCGCGATCCGCGGGCACGAGCACATCAACGAAGTGCTGCTGGTGGACCAGTCGCCGCTCGGCAGGACCACGCGCTCGAACCCGGCGAGCTACGTCGACCTGCTCGGGCCGATCCGCAAGGCCTTCGCGGCATTGCCGGCCGCACAGTTGCGGGGCTACACACCGGGCACCTTCAGCTTCAACTCGGGCGATGGCCGCTGCCCCAGCTGCGGCGGCAACGGCTTCGAACACGTCGAGATGCAGTTCCTGAGCGACGTCTATCTGCGCTGCCCGGACTGTGATGGCCGGCGCTTCCGTCCCGAAGTGCTCGAAGTGAACCTGCCACCTCCCGACGGCATTGGCCCGGGAAAATCCATCGCCGACGTGCTCGACATGACGGTGACCCAGGCGGCTGCATTCTTCGCCGATGACGCAGAGATGCAGCGCGGCCTGCAGCCGCTCACGGCAGTCGGCCTGCAATACCTGCGCCTCGGCCAGCCGGTGACGACGCTCTCCGGTGGCGAAGCCCAACGCCTCAAGCTCGCCGGCCAGCTCGCCCGCACGCGCGGCGCCCGCAACCTCCTGCTGCTGGACGAGCCCACCACGGGCCTGCACCTGCACGACATCGCTGCACTGCTCGGCGCACTGCGCGCCCTGCTGGCGCAGGGCCATTCCCTCGTCGTGGTCGAGCACAACCTCGACGTCATCTGGGCCGCGGACTGGGTCATCGACCTCGGCCCGGAGGCCGGCGAGGACGGCGGCCGGCTGGTCGCCGAGGGCACGCCGCGGCAGGTGGCCGCCGTCGCAGCCTCACACACCGGGCGCGCACTCAAGGCACACCGTGCACGACTGCGTGCCGCAGGCACCACCGGCGTGCTTGCCGCGCCCGCGCCGGAGACCATGCCGGCCAGCGCCGCACCGGCGGACATCCGCGTGCAGCACGCCCGCGAGCACAACCTGAAGAACATCGACGTCAGCCTGCCGCGCGACCGCTTCAGCGTCATCACCGGCGTGAGTGGCAGCGGCAAGAGCACGCTCGCCTTCGATGTGCTCTTCGCCGAGGGACAGCGCCGCTACCTGGAATCCCTGAACGCCTATGCGCGGCAGTTCGTGCAGCCGGCAGCGCGGCCGGACGTGGACGCCATCACCGGCATCCCGCCAACCGTCGCCATCGAGCAGCGCACCAGCCGCGGCGGCCAGAAAAGCACGGTGGCGACGCTCACCGAGGTCTACCACTTCCTGCGCCTGATCTTTGCGCGCCTCGGCACCCAGCACTGCCCGGAGTGCGACACACGCATCGTGCCGCAGGACCCCGACGCCATCGTCGCGCGCATCGTGCGCGAGCGGCGCGGGCAGAAGGTGCGGGTGCTGGCCCCGCTCGTCGTGGCGCGCAAGGGCTATTACACGGAGCTGGCGCGCTGGGCTGCGCGGCGCGGCCACGACGAGCTGCGCGTCGACGGGGAGATGACGCCCACCGCCCGCTGGCCACGGCTCGACCGCTTCATCGAGCACGACATCGAACTGCCGCTCGGTGAGGTGATGGTCGAACCGCGTACGGAGCCGCGGCTGCGCGAACTGCTCCTCGCGGGCCTCGAGTTCGGCAAGGGCAGCGTACAGGTGCTCGGACCGCGCGGCGCACCAGCGCTGTTTTCCGTGCGTCGTGCCTGCCCCGGCTGTGGTCGCAGCTTCCCGGAACTCGACCCGCGCCTGTTCTCCTTCAATTCACGCCACGGCTGGTGCGGGTATTGCTTCGGCACCGGGCTCGAACTCACCGGCTTCGACGCGGAGCAGACCGGCGAGGAAGCGCAGTGGCAGGCCGGGATGGCCGGTGATGCGAAACCCTGCAGCACCTGCCACGGCGAACGGCTGCGCCCGGAGGCGCTCGCCGTGCGCTTCCGCGAGCTCGGCATCAGCCAGTTCACGGCAGCGAGCATCGATGACTCATGCAGCTTCTTCGAAGGGCTGCGCCTCGCCGGCCGCGAAGCTGCCGTCGCCCGCGATGCGGTGGCTGAGATCCGCGCACGCCTGCGCTTCCTGCAGGAAGTGGGCCTGGGCTACCTCTCGCTCGACCGCGCCGCCACCACGCTGTCGGGTGGCGAGGCCCAGCGCATCCGCCTGGCTGCGCAACTGGGCTCGAACCTCCGCGGCGTGTGCTACATCCTCGACGAGCCAACCATCGGCCTGCACCCGCGCGACAACGAGCGGCTGCTCGCGACGCTGCGCCGGCTGCGCGACCATGGCAACACCGTGCTGGTAGTCGAACACGACGAGGACACCATCCGCCAGGCCGACTATGTCGTCGATCTCGGCCCCGGTGCCGGCGTGCTCGGCGGCGAGGTCATTGCCGCCGGCCTGGCAGCAGACCTCGCGGCCAACCCGCGCTCCCTGACCGGGCGCTTCCTCACGCAACCGCCCGCGGTGAACAGACCGCAGCGCGAAGCCCCTCCCGCGGCCGCACACATCCGCATCCAGGGGGCAGGCATCCACAACCTGCGCAACGTCGATGCCGCCTTCCCGCGGGCGCGGCTCAGCGTCGTCACGGGCGTCAGCGGCAGCGGCAAAAGCTCACTGGTCCGCCACGTGCTGCTCCCGAACATGCAACGGCGCCTGGCCCGCGGCGGCCGGCGCGCAGCGACGATCAGCTGCAAGCGTTTCACCGGCTGGGAGGACATCCAGCGCGTGCTGGAAGTCGACCAGTCGCCGATCGGCAAGACCTCACGCTCCTGCCCGGCGACCTATACGGGCCTCTGGGACGAGGTTCGGCGCGTCTTCGCCCATGCCCCGGAAGCCCGCATCCGCGGCTACTCCGCCAGCCGCTTCTCGTTCAACGTCGCCGGGGGACGCTGCGAAGCCTGCGACGGGCAGGGCGTGCAGCGCATCGCGATGAGCTTCCTGCCGGACGTGGAAATCCCCTGCGACAGCTGCAATGGCGCACGCTTCAACAGCGAGACGCTGCAGGTCCGCTACCGCGAGCGCAATATCGGCGAGGTGCTCGGCATGAGCATCAGCGAAGCCGCGCGGTTTTTCGCTGCCCACGGCAGGCTGCGTGACACCCTGGAACTTCTGGACGAAGTGGGGCTCGGCTACCTCACGCTCGGCCAGCGCAGCCCGACGCTCTCCGGCGGCGAAGCCCAGCGCCTGAAGCTGGTGACGGAACTCGCCAGGGCGCGCCCCGGGGCAAGCGGCGCACTCTGCGTCCTCGACGAACCCACGGTGGGCCTGCACATGAGCGATGTGCAGAAGCTGCTCGCCGTCCTGCAACGCCTGGTCGATGCCGGCAATACGGTGGTCGTCATCGAACACCACCAGGCCGTCATGGCGCACGCGGACTGGATCATCGACATGGGCCCCGAGGGCGGCACCGGCGGTGGCCGGGTCGTCATCGCGGGCACGCCGGAGAAGATCGTCGCCTGCGGACACTCGCACACGGGTATCGCACTCGCCGCCCATCTCGCGCGGCAGCGCTGAGCAGCTCTTCCCCGCAGCAGGCCGCTGCTGCATGCAGGCGCCTGCCACAGGCCGCAGGGAAGTACCCGCCCCGGCGGGCTCCCGGGCTGCTTGCGCACATCGCATCGCCTGATTGCGCAGGGGCCGCAGTCCAGGACCGCAATTCAGGCATACTTGCCTCATCCAGATGATGATCAACACCACGGACACCGCATCGATGCCCTGCTCCATTCCGGCCCTTGATGCATGCCCCGGATCTGCCGTGCCCCTGTGCATGCGGTCGGCATTCATGCGCGCAGTGAGCTGCTTGCGCGCCCGGGGTCGTGCAAGCCCGGCCCAGCCGGGCATGGCCTGAGCGCCAGGGCGACCACCTTGGATCTGATCCTCATCGTCGCGCTGCCCTTCATCGGCAGCCTCTGTGCCGGATGGCTGCGGCACAACGCCCGCAATGCCGAAGCCTGGCTGGCCGGCTTCGTCTGCCTTGCCACACTCGTGCTCACCGCCCGGCTCTACCCGCAGATCGCCGCCGGCGAAGTGCTCCGCCTGCGCCTCGCCTGGCTGCCGCAATACGGTCTGGATCTGTACCTGCGCCTGGATGGCTACGCCTGGCTGTTTGCCATGCTGATCACCTTCATCGGCACGCTGATCGTGCTGTATGCGCGCTACTACATGTCGCCGGCCGATCCGGTGCCGCGCTTCTTCTCCTTCCTGCTGGCATTCATGGGCGCCATGCTGGGCGTGGTGCTTTCCGGCAACCTGATCCAGCTGGTGATGTTCTGGGAGCTGACGAGCCTCACCTCGTTCACGCTGATCGGCTACTGGTATCACCGCGCCGATGCGCGCCGGGGCGCACGCATGGCCCTGATCGTCACTGCCACCGGTGGCGTGTGCCTGCTGGCCGGTGTCATCCTGGTCGGCCGGGTCGTCGGCAGTTACGACCTCGATCCGGTGCTGGCGGCCGGCGCACGGCTGCAGGCCGACCCCTGGTATCCGGCGATCATGGGCCTGGTGGTCCTCGGCGCACTGACCAAGAGCGCGCAGTTCCCGTTCCATTTCTGGCTGCCGCACGCGATGGCAGCGCCGACACCGGTATCGGCCTACCTGCATTCGGCGACGATGGTGAAAGCAGGCGTCTTCCTGCTGGCGCGGCTCTGGCCGGTGCTGGCGGGCACCGATGCCTGGTTCTGGATCGTCGGAGGCGCCGGCCTGTGTTCGCTCGTGCTCGGTGCGAGCGCGGCGATTTTCCAGCGCGACATGAAGGGCGTGCTCGCCTACTCGACCATCAGCCACCTGGGCCTGATCACGCTGCTGCTCGGCATGAACAGCCGGCTGGCCCTGGTGGCAGCAGTTTTCCACATCATGAACCACGCCACGTTCAAGGCCACGCTGTTCATGGCAACCGGTGTCGTCGACCACGAAACCGGCACGCGCGACCTCAGCCGGCTCGGCGGCCTGTACCGGAACATGCCGATCACCGCGACACTCGCCATGGTGGCTGCCGCGGCCATGGCTGGCGTGCCGCTGCTCAACGGCTTCCTGTCCAAGGAGATGTTCTTCGCGGAAACCATCTTCGCCGGCCAGTCCCTGCCCGTGCGGCTCGGCCTGCCACTGGCTGCCACCATCGCCGGCATGTTCAGCGTCGCCTATTCACTGCGCTTCATCCACCAGGTCTTTTTCGGCCCGCTGGCGCAGGGGCTGCGGCGCCGTCCACAGGAACCCACGCGCTGGATGCTGCTGCCGAGCATGCTGCTGGTGCTCGTCTGCATGCTGGTCGGGATCTTCCCCGAGCAGACCCTGGGGCCATTCCTGCGGCTGGCCGCGCAGGCCATCCTCGGTGAAGCCGCACCCCACTTCGACCTCGCTGTCTGGCATGGCCTGACGATGCCGCTCGTCATGAGCCTCCTGGCCCTCGGCGGCGGTTTCTCGATCTATCTCGGGCTGTACCTGCGCGACCGCGTCAACAGCCGCCAGTCCCTGCTGCCGGCGCGCATCGACGGCAGGCGCCTGTTCGACATCCAGCTCATGGCCCTGTTCAGGCTGGCCCGCGCACTCATGCGAAGGGCCTCTTCGCCACGCCTGCAGATGCAGGTTCTGGCGATCGTCTGCGTGGCAGCCACCTGCGCGCTCCTGCCGCTGCGCGAACTGCACCCGGACTGGAGCGGCGCAACGTTCACAGCCCCCGATCCCGCATTTGCCCTGCTCTGGCTGGTCGGTGCGGCCTGCGCAGTCGGCACCGCGCTCTGGGCCGAGTACCACCGTCTTGCCGCACTCATCATGGCGGGCGGTGCCGGCCTGGTCACCTGCCTGACCTTCGTCTGGTTTTCGGCACCGGACCTGGCACTGACGCAGCTTGCCGTCGAGGTCGTGACCG
>CAZQGA010000095.1:0-7639 GCA_964592735.1 uncultured Chromatiaceae bacterium
GTTCGGGCAAGAGCAGTGTCATCAATGCCGTGGCCGGCTTGTTTGCCCCTGCGGACGGGCGCATCGTCGTCGAGGGCGAGGTGCTGTTCGATGCCGCGCGCGGCATCGATGTGCCTGCCGAGCAGCGCCGTCTCGGCTACGTGTTCCAGGACGCGCGCCTGTTTCCGCATCTCGATGTGCGCGGCAACCTCGAGTACGGCCTGCGTCGCAGCCGCGCGCCGGCACGCATGGGCTTTGATGAGGTCGTCGACCTGCTCGGCCTCACGGCGTTGCTCGCGCGCCGGCCGCGCGGGCTCTCCGGTGGCGAGCGCCAGCGCGTGGCGCTCGGCCGCGCGCTCCTCGCCCAGCCACGGCTGCTGCTGCTCGATGAGCCGCTGGCCGCGCTCGATGCAGCCCGCCGCGAGGAGGTGCTGCCGTATCTGGAGCGGCTGCGTGACCAGTGGCGACTGCCCATGCTCTACGTCAGCCACCAGTTTGATGAAGTGCTGCGCCTCGCGACCCATCTCGTCTTGATGGATGCAGGCCGGGTGCTTGCTGCAGGACCGCTGGCTGAGGTCGCGTTGCATCCGGCGCTCGGCCAGCTGGCGGGAGAGGCAGCGGTCGGGGCCGTACTCGATTCCACCGTTATCGAGGTGGATGCAGCCAGCGGGCTCGCCCGTGTCGCCGCCGGCAGTGGCGTGCTGCGTGTGCTGGCGGATGGCTTGTCGCCTGGCATGCCGGTGCGCCTGCAGGTGCTGGCGCGCGATGTGATCGTGGCGACGCAACCGCCGGTCGGGCTGAGCGTACGCAACGCGCTGGCGGGTACGCTGACAGCGATTCAGGCCGGGTCAATGCACTCCTGCCTGGCGGTGATCGATATCGGTGGTGTGACGATACTGGCCCGGCTCACAGCTTTTGCCGCGGCTGAGCTCGGGCTGCGGCCCGGAATGCCAGTGTGGGCGCTGGTCAAGGCGGTTTCCTTGCGGGCGGGCGTCCGCGGCCGCGACGCGGCGCAGCCGTGACACCCGGGGCTACGGCTGCCCGGCGCGCCGTGCTCTTGCTGCGTAATGGACCCGCAGCGATACCATGCTGGTTCGCGAGCCGTGCCCAGCGGCGGCTGGCGAGGACGTCGATCTCGGCGGCAAACTCGCGATAGTGGCGCACCAGCTCACGCCCGAAGGCTGTGAGTACGACGCCGCCGCCACCGCGCCCGCCGATGCTGGCCGTGGTTACCGGGGTGTCAAAGCTGGCGTTCAGGCTGTCGACCAGCAGCCAGGCGCGCCGGTAACTCATGCCGACGTGGCGCGCAGCCGCCGAGAGCGAGCCTTCGGCCTCGATGGCGTCGAGCAGGTCGATCTTGCCCGGACCCACCGAGGCACCGGGCGAAAAATCGAGACGGAAGCGGACGTTGACCATGTTTCCAGCGGCCAGGCGGGCACTGATGGAGCCATCATAGCCTGCCCCTGGAAAAAATCATTGAGCATGGAACCGGATACCGATAGCCTCTATATCCAAATGTATATAGCGATATCCGGTTCCATGCGGGCTGCTTTTTCGTTTCTCGTACGGCCGTTGCGGCGCATGGCCCTCGCCGGGCTCTTCCTGTACGCAGGGGTTGCTCTGGCAGCCGGGCCAGAGCGGCCGCTGACGGTGTTCGCCGCCGCGTCACTGACTGACGTGTTGCAGGCTGTCGGCAGCGACTTCGCGGCAACGGGTGCGCCCTTGCCGCGTTTCTCCTTTGCGGCGAGTTCGGCCCTGGCACGGCAGATCGAGGCGGGGGCGCAGGCCGATGTGTTTTTTTCGGCCGACCAGGAGTGGATGGACTATCTCGCTGCCCGTGACCTGGTTCGCGCCGGCACCCGGCGTGATCTCGTGGGCAACCGCCTGGTCCTGGTCGCCCGGGCCGACAGCCCGCTGGAACTCGCCATCGGCCAGGGTTTCACGCTCGCGCAAGCCCTTGGTCCGCGCGGCCGCCTCGCCGTCGGCGACCCTGACTTCGTGCCTGCGGGTCGTTACGCCCGCAGCGCATTGACGAGCCTCGGCGTCTGGAACCAGGTGGTGGACCGCCTCGCGCGTGCCGACAACGTGCGCGTGGCGCTGGCCTACGTGGCCCGTGGTGAGACGCCGCTCGGCGTCGTCTACGCCAGCGACGCGCAGGCCGATGCCAGGGTACGCGTGGTCGGAGCTTTCCCGTCTGCCAGCCATCCGCCCATCACCTATCCGGTAGCGGCCATCCGCGGCGCTGCGCCCGGTGCGGAAGCTTTCATTGCATTTCTCGCGGGTCCCGTGGCTGCGGCGCGGTTTGCCGCAGCCGGCTTCACTCCTGTCGCAGGGGACTGAGCGAAACCGGGAGGGCTTGTCACGATCTGCTGACCCGCCTCGCTCCGCGAGGGCTGAGGGAGGCAACCCCGTGTCAATCGGAATATACAACTGAATATAACGAAAAGAGTTCTGCCAATGCCTGCCACGGAGACATTCATGCCAATCCCTGTACGA
The DNA here is from genome assembly GCA_964592735.1 of uncultured Chromatiaceae bacterium. Classification (GTDB taxonomy): domain Bacteria; phylum Pseudomonadota; class Gammaproteobacteria; order Steroidobacterales; genus QUBU01. The sequence goes on from CAZQGA010000095.1 coordinate 2,476, forward strand.
GTGCAGTGCGCGTTCCTGCTGGCCGCGGTATTGCCGGTCGCGGTTCTGGCGGCTACTGCCAGTCCCGAACTCGGCGTTATCGAGGTCATCGCCCACCCCGACGTGCAACCGGTCGGGCCGACCGACGTCATTGCGGCGAAACAGATGGAGTCGGCCGCCCGCCGCGACCTCGCCCACGCCCTGGACCTGCTGCCGGCGGTCACTCTCACGCGGGTCGGTGCCCGCAACGAAGCACTCATCCAGTTGCGCGGCTACGATTCCCGCCAGGTACCGCTGTTCATCGACGGCGTGCCCGTCTACGTGCCCTATGACGGCAACATCGACCTCAACCGCCTCGGTGTCGGCGACGTGAGTGAGATCCGCGTCAGCAAGGCGGGGAGCTCCGTGCTCTACGGCCCGAATGCGCTGGGCGGCGCCATCAACGTGGTGACGGCCCGGCCCGGTGAGGGTCTCACCACCAGCGCCCGCGCTGGTCTCGTACTCGACGATGGCGGTGCCTTGCAGCGCACCGATCTCGGCGGTCACGTCGGCTACCGCAGCGGCAACTGGTACGTGCAGGGCTCCGCCTGGCTGCTGGACCAGGACTTCTACAGGATCCCGAACGGCAGCTTCGGTCCGGCGGAGGACGGCGGGCGGCGCGAGAATTCGTACAGCCGCGACCTCAGCACCGGCGTGAAGCTCGGCTGGCAGGGTGACAGCGGCGCGCAGTGGCAGCTCAACTATGCGCGCATGGACGGCGACAAGGGCACGCCGCCCTACGCCGGCACCTCGCCCGCGGTGCGCCCGCGCTACTGGCGTTGGCCGTATTACGACAAGGAAGACATCTATCTGCTCGGTGCGCTCCCGGTGAGCGATGGTATCTGGCTGCGCACCCGGCTCTACTACGACAGCTTCGAGAACAGCATCGAGTCCTGGGACGATGCCACTTACACCACCCAAAACCGGCCCTACGCCTTCGACAGCTGGTACGACGACTACACTTACGGCGGCAGCATCGAGACGGAGATTGCCGCGGGTGCCTCGGCCGGGGTGACACGCGCGGTGCTCCACTTCAAGAACGACGTCCATCGCGAGATGGACGATACCGGCGAGCCTGTCGAGAAGATGGAAGATCGCACCTGGTCCCTGGCCGTGGAACACACGCACCCGTTCTCCGGCACGGTCATCGGCAGCCTGGGCATCGGCTGGAGCGCGCTCGACACGGTACGCGCCGACAACAACGTGAACGGTGTCATCACGCCATTCGAGCTGCAGGACGACGCCGCGATCAACGCCACGGCGGGCCTGCGCTGGACGGTCACCCCGGACTGGGCCATCGACCTCAACCTGGCGCGCAAGACCCGCTTTCCGACCCTCAAGGATCGCTATTCCTACCGCCTCGGTACGGCGCTGCCCAATCCGGAGCTGAAGGCCGAGCAGGCCGACCATGTCGAGGCGGGCGTGGACGGCGAGCTCGGCGGCGCCCGCGTGCGCGGCTCGATGTTCGCCAGCTGGCTCGACGATGCCATCAGCAGCGTCAGCCTGCCAGTGACGGCTTGCACCTCGCCGCCCTGCTCGCAGCAGCGCAATGTCGGACGCCAGCGCCGCCAGGGCATCGAACTGTCCGTGGCCCGGACCTTTCCTGCGGTCGGCGATCTGAGCCTCGGCTGGAGCTATGTCGACGTCGACAATCTCTCGCAGCCCGCTGTGCGGGCCCTCTACACGCCGCACCACAAGCTGCGGCTCGCAAGCCAGACGCCGCTGGGCGAGCGGGTGCACATGCGGCTTGGCTTCAAGGTTGAGGATGGCCGCCTCAGCGCCAGCGATGGCAGCCGCTGGACCTCCGGATTCGGCATCCTTGATGCCGGTTTCGACATCAACATCGGGAAGGGGCTGCACCTGCTCATCGAGGGCCAGAATCTGACCAACCGGCTCTACGCCTACGACGAGGGTTTTCCGGAGTCCGGCCGCAGCTATGCGGCGACCCTTGTCTGGCAGCCGGGGGAGGGTGTGCGGTGATGGATCGTCGTACCGTTCTGTGCAATGCCGGGGTGCTGCTGGCCGGTGCCGTCTTCGGGCCAGTGGTCCGCGCTGCGGAGACTTGTGGCGGGTTTCGCTGGGATGCCGCGGCTGAAATGGCCCTGTTCCAGGGGCAACCAGTCGCGCTGACCGCGGGCCGATCTGCAGCTGTCGCACCCCTCATCGAGGCCGGGCGTCTCTACGAGGCGGGACTGGCGTCCGAGGATGCGATCGAATTCGCTGCGCCGCCCGCCAGGCTCAAGCAGGCGGATGGCACCTATGCCGGCATCCTCCGCCTGCGCGTCGCCACGGCGGGCCGCTACCGCGTGTCGCTGGGCGCGCACGCCTGGATCGACATGGCGGTGGCGGGGCAGCCGCTGGCATCGGTGGGCTTCCAGGGCAATACGGGTTGCATGCCCGACAAAATCGTCCTGTTCGATCTGCCGGCCGACACCGACCTGTTCCTGCAGCTGAGTGGCAACCCGACGCCTGCGGTGCGTGTCGCCATCACGGCGGTTCCCCCGGGCTGATGCGCTGCTGAGGCGGCGTCTGTCCTGTTCTCAGTCGTGGCCTCCAGCGTGATGCGGGCGTCCAGGCAGGACCGCAACCCCTGGCGTGTCGGATTACAGACGCCCGTGTTGGCAGATCATCAGGAAAATTGACAGGACTGGTGGCATGCGTTATGCAGTCGGCGGAGTCATTGGATGCGCAGGCCGTACGGGACGGTCGCAACCGCCAGGTGGGTGAGCTGGAAGCCAACTACCCGAAGCGATCCGTTGCCTGGGCATGTGTGGCGATCCTGGTGGTCGCGTACGCACTGTCGTTCATCGATCGGCTGATTCTTACGTTGCTCGTCGATCCCATCCGGCTCGATCTGCAGCTCTCCGACTTCGAGATCAGCCTTTTGCAGGGCTTTTCCTTCGCATTGTTCTACACAGTCGCCGGCATCCCCATCGGACGATTCGTTGACGCGGGCCGTCGCACCGCGATCATTGCCATCGGTATCGCGCTCTGGAGCTTCATGACCGCCGCCTGTGGTCTGGCGCAGCGATACTGGCAACTGTTTCTGGCGCGGGCCGGGGTCGGCGTCGGTGAGGCGACGCTGGGGCCGGCAGCCTACTCGCTGCTGAGTGACCTGTTTCCGCCGGATCGGCGCGGGCTGGCACTTGGCGTCTTCTCGACCGGTTCCTCGCTCGGTGCCGGGCTCGCGCTCGTGATCGGGGGCTGGCTCGTTGGGGAAGTCGCGGCGGCCGGTGCGCGGGAGTTGCCCTGGATCGGCACACTGCAGCCCTGGCAGCTGACGTTTGTGTTCGTCGGCGTGCCGGGGCTGTTGATTGCGCTGCTCGTGATGGCGATCCCCGAGCCGGTGCGGCGTCTGGAGGCGCTGCCAGGGGGGGCTTCTGCCAGCACCGTGGTGCCGCTGCGCCAGGTGCTGGCGCATTACCGGCGGCACGCACTGACGATCAGCCTGCACCACCTGGCCATGGGCTTCGCGGCGATGGCCTCCTACGGGATCATGTCGTGGGCGCCGGTCATGCTGATGCGCGTATATGGCTGGAGCCCGCCGCAAGTCGGCCTGCTGGTTGGCGGCAGCATTCTCGTGGCGGGAACCAGCGGCGTTGTTGCCGGCGGCTGGCTGGGGGATCACCTGGTGCGCCGGGGCTGGCGCACCGGGCGGCTCATCGCCGCGGCTTTTTCCATGGCCATCGGTGCCGCAGGAGCCGTGGCTTATCCGTTGCAGGCCTCGGCGTCGTGGATTGCGGTCTGCCTGATGGTGGCGATGCTCGGTGGATTCATGGTCATCGGCTGTGGTGGCGCCGCCTTGCTGGAGGTGATGCCTAATCGCATGCGGGGCCAGGCGACGGCAATCTATTTTCTCGTCAACAGCCTGCTCGGCATCGGTGCCGGTCCGATGGTCGTTGCCCTGTTCACGGATTTTGTCTTCGGCACGCCGGCCTCGGTGCGTGAGTCGCTGCTGATCGTGCCTCCGGCGGCCTACGTTCTCGCCGGCGCCTGCTTCTGGGCGACACGGTGGCCCTATCGCACCAGCCTGGCAGCGGCGGGCCGCTGACCCCGTGCCGCAGGGCACCCGTGCAGAACGGGAACCTGCCTGCAGGTCATTACATCGATGGATGTCCGGGTGTATGACTGGATGCGCCCACCGGCCAGCAATATGCAACGTTTCCCTGCTGGTGGCGGATCATTCCCCATGTCCGGTTTGAGGGGTGAACATAATATGAAACACCATTCTTTCCGTATCAGCACGACCGTATTCGTGCAAATGCTCGTGCTTGTTTCCGGCCTCATCCAGATGACGGTTGCCGATGGCGCCGGAGTTTGCCTGGGGCCGAACTGCTACGGCAGCTGGGCGTCGGCCAGCGCAAATGGCACGACCAACGTTTCGGGACCTTCGCAGCAGACGCCGGGCGGCCCGTCACCCAGCGGCCTGATGTCCGCTGGTGCAACTGCGGGTGATGGGAAAGCATCCGGCAGTGTGCCGGCCACCTGGGCGGTGTGGTCGCGGCCGCGGGCGTCAACGGCTGCGCTGGCCTGTTTCAGCAGCCCTGCATCAAAGCGGGCAGCCACACCGAGTTCCATGACCAGTTCCACCTGGCCGGTGCAGCGAATGGGACGCCAGTAACCATCAGGTTCACGCTGACGACCAGCGGTAGCGTGCAGGGTGCGGGTTACTGGGATTACCAGTCCCGGTTCAGCGATGGCTGGTTTACGGTGGCAAACAACGACGGCAGCGGCGGCACCACACCAGCCGTTGACCTGGCGATTCTCAAGACGAGCTCATGGACGGGCACGTATTACGTGGGCAGCAACCATATGCTGACAGGCTGGATGAACATGAATGTCGGCGAGCGCAATTGCCTGCCAGGCTGTACAAGCAACACAGCCATCACGCCGGACCTCGCGCACACCTTGCGGGCTTCGGCGACGATCCTGACGCCTGGCAACATCCAGCTGGTTGCCGCGAGCGGGTATGACTACGCCGCGGGTTCTTTCGGATCCAGGGTGCACATCCGGGTTGCAGGTTCGCAGTTGTTGAGCTTCAGCCGGGCACCGTCGGCGATGGCATGTCTTCGACCTGGTACCCTCCTCAGGCTTCCAGCCGCGCGAGCTGCTCGGCCTGGTACTCCTGCGCGAGCGGCTGGATGAC
>CAZQGA010000096.1:0-7636 GCA_964592735.1 uncultured Chromatiaceae bacterium
GTCGGCCTGGGCCAGCCAGCGCTGGAGTGCCAGCAGGTCGGCCCGGTAGGCGCCCAGCGTATTGGCTGAAAGACCGCGCTCCATCCAGATGGCGTCGAGGAACCTGTCGATGATGGCCTCGGTCGGATTCGGCGGCGAATTCTTGCCTGCGACTGCGTTGACGGACGTCGGTGACATTACTTAACTTCGCTCCGCTCAGCAATTCCATGCCCGCCGCTGGCCTGCCGTCCATGGCAGGTCCGGAGCAGCTTCAGTGGCCCGCCATGACACGGTTCGTGGGCGACTGGCCTCGCCCGTACCATGCCCGGTGGGGGCTGCTCCGTGGTGACGGAAGTTATGGTTCAGTATGCGCGGCAAGGATTTACCGCGGCGTGATTGCACTCACAGATCCTTTGACGGCTTACATAAATTCGGAATTTGACAGAATGTCGGGGCCGCAGCGCATCACTCTTGTCATCACCCAGGCAGGCTACGGGCTCGGCTGCTGGCTGGCATTCATGCTCATCGTGCTCGTACTGCTCGTCCTGCTGGCGGCCCTGCCGGGGATGCAGCGGCGGCGGCGCCTGACACGGCGGTGTGCCCGCCTGTTCCTGGTGCTCACTGGCGCGAGCCCGCGGGTTTCGGGCCTCAGCCACCTGCCGGATGGGCCCTGCGTCGTCGTGGCGAACCATGCGAGTTATCTCGATGGGCTGATCCTCACCGCCGTGCTGCCCCCGCGCTTCGCGTTCGTCATCAAGCGCGAAATGACCCGGGTCCCCCTGGCACACTTCATGTTGCGGCGCGTTGGCTCGCAGTTCGTCGAGCGCTTCGATACCCGCCGCGGAGCCGCCGATGCGCGCCGCATCCTGGGATTGGCGCAAGCACGGCAAAGCCTGGCGTTCTTCCCCGAAGGGACGTTTCGCGTCGAGCCCGGCCTGCGCCGCTTCCAGGCTGGCGCTTTCGCCGCGGCGGCCCGCGGCCGGGCGCCGGTGGTGCCAGTGGTGATCCGCGGCAGCCGTACCATGCTCTCTGCCGACAGGCGCCTGCCGCGCCAGGCAGCACTCGAAGTCATCATCAAGCCAGCCGTGTACGCCGACGGCACGGATGATGCGGTGGCGGCGCTGCGCCTCGCCTCCCGGGCAAGCATTCTCGAAGACCTGGCCGAGCCGGATCTCGCCGGCGCGGAACCGTGACAAGACCTGCAACCCGCAGCAGCCTGCCTGCCTTGGCGTAAAGGATGTTGCACCGCATAATCCCTGCCTCCGAGCCTGAACACCCCAACCAGGAACGCAGCCCGTGACCGTCGAATCCATCGTCATCGTCGCCGCCCGCCGTACCCCGATCGGCGCCTTCCAGGGCGCACTTGCCCCTGTCACCACGCCACAGCTCGGTGCCGCGGCCATGCGGGCCAGCGTTGCCGACTCGGGCGTCCCGGCCAGCGATCTCGACCAGGCACTGTTCGGCTGCGTGCTGCAGGCGGGTGTCGGCCAGGCCCCGGCCCGTCGCGCGGTCCTCGCTGCCGGCCTGCCCGCACGCCTGCCCACCATGACGATCAACAAGGTCTGCGGCTCGGGCCTGGCCAGCGTCATCATCGGTCACGACATGATCCGCAGCGGCAGCGCGGGCATCGTGCTTGCCGGTGGCATGGAATCGATGAGCAACGCGCCCTACCTGCTGCCGAAGGCGCGCAGCGGCTACCGCATGGGCCACCAGGAAGTGCTCGACCACATGTTCACGGATGGCCTGCAGAACCCCTACGACGGCAACATGATGGGACACTTCGCCGAACAGACCGCGCGCAAGTACGGTTTCACCCGCGAAGCCCAGGACGCTTTCGCCGTGGAATCCGTGCGTCGTGCACTCGCCGCCTGCAACGGCGGCAGCTTCGATGCCGAAATCACGCCAGTCACCGTAAAAACGCGCACGGGCGAGGTAACGGTAACCCGCGACGAGGAACCGTTCCGTGCCGATGTCGCACGGATCCCCACGATGAAGCCGGCCTTCGCGAAGGATGGCACCGTGACCGCAGCCAGCTCCTCCTCCATCTCCGATGGTGCGGCCGCCGTCGTCCTCATGACCGCAACCGAGGCCGCACGCCGGGGCCTCAGGCCACTGGCGCGTATCGCCGGCTTTGCCTCGCACGCCCATGAGCCCGAATGGTTCACGACGGCACCGACCAACGCGATGCGCACACTGCTCGAGCGCACCGGCTGGCGCGCCAGCGACGTCGATCTCTACGAGATCAACGAGGCCTTTGCCTGCGTGACCATGGGCAGCATGCATGAACTGGATCTCGACCCGGCACGGGTCAACGTCAACGGCGGTGCCTGTGCGCTCGGCCACCCGATCGGCGCCACCGGTACGCGCCTCGTGGTGACGCTGGTACACGCCCTGCACCAGCGCGGCGGCAAGCGTGGCATCGCCGCGGCCTGCATCGGCGGCGGCGAGGCCCTCGCCCTGGCGGTCGAGATTGCCTGACAGCACCTGACCTGGCCCGGGCCGGCCAGGCCCTCCTCACATGCCGTTGTAGTTCGGCCCGCCACCGCCCTCGGGCACCGCCCAGGTGATGTTCTGGGCCGGATCCTTGATGTCGCAGGTCTTGCAGTGGACGCAGTTCTGCGCATTGATCTGCAAGCGCGGGCCAGTCGCCTCCTCGACGATCTCATAGACGCCAGCCGGGCAGTAGCGTTGCGCCGGTTCGGCGTAGAGCGGCAGGTTGTGCCGCACCGGGATGTCCGGATCGGCGAGGCGCAGATGGCAGGGCTGGTCTTCCTCATGGTTGGTGCTCGAGAGGTAGACGGAGGACAGCCGATCGAAGCTCACCACGCCATCCGGCTTCGGATAATCGATGCGCGGGCAGTCGCCAGCGCGCTTCAGGGCGGCATGGTCAGGCACGCGGTTATGCCAGGTGAAGGGCAGCCGCCCACGCGCAATGTTCTGGTCGAACCAGGCGAAGGCGGCACCGAAAAGAGTGCCGAGCCGGTACTGCGCCGGGCCGAAGTTGCGTGCCTGGTGAAGTTCCCCGTAGACCCAGGACGAGCGCACCCGCTCCTCGAAATCCGCCAGCACATCGGGCCCGTCCCCATGCACGGCGGCGAACACGGATTCCGCCGCCAGCATGCCGGTCTTCATCGCCGTGTGGTTGCCCTTGATCTTCGCGCCGTTGAGGAAGCCCGCTTCGCAACCGGCAAGCACGCCACCGGGAAAGGCCAGCCGCGGCAGCGACTGCAATCCGCCCTTGTTCACCGCACGCGCACCGTAGGACACACGCTTGCCGCCCTCGAGATAGCGGCGGATGCGCGGGTGCTGCTTCCAGCGCTGGAATTCGGCGAAGGGATCGAGCCAGGGGTTGGCGTAGTCCAGCGCAACGATGACGCCGAGATATACCTGGTTGTCTGCGGCGTGGTACAGGAACCCGCCGCCCTCGGTGCCGTTGTCGAGCGGCCAGCCGAGCGTATGCACCACCAGACCTTCCTGGTGCAGGGCCGGATCGATGACCCAGATTTCCTTCAGGCCGATGCCGTAGTGTTGCGGATCGCAGTCGCGGCGCAGTTCATAGCGCCGCATGAGTTCCTTGCCGAGACTGCCACGGCAACCCTCGGCGAAGATGGTGTACCGCGCGCGCAACTCATAGCCCGGCTGGAAGGAGTCACGCGGATTGCCATCGCGGTCGCGACCCATGTCGCCGGTGACGACGCCGGCTATGCGCTCACCCTCGAGAAGCAATTCAGCGGCGGCGAAACCCGGAAACAGGTTGACGCCCAGGCCCTCGGCCTGCTCGCCGAGCCAGCGGCAGAGGTTGCCCATGCTGACGATGTAATTGCCGTCGTTGCGTGCCGGCCGCGGGATCAGGGCATGCGGTACGCGCCAGCCACCCCGCCCGCTGGTGAGGAAGTGAAACTCGTCAGCCCGCACGGGGGTACTGACCGGTGCCCCGCGCTCGCGCCAGTCGGGAAAAAGTTCGTCCAGTGCCCGCGGCTCCAGCACCGCGCCGGACAGGATATGGGCGCCAATCTCCGCGCCCTTCTCCACCAGCGCAACATTCAGCTCGACGCCAGCCTCAGCCGCGAGTTGCATCAGGCGGCAGGCAGCAGCAAGACCGCAAGGTCCGCCACCGACGATGAGTACGTCGAACTCCATGGACTCGCGTTCGGACATCAGATTTCGCCTCGTGGTAGGCCCGCGGCAGCCGGCCGGGGGGGGGGCAGCCATTCTACTGTGGCTGCCGGCCCGCGGCAGCGCGGCTGGCCGATGCGCGGTTTGCCGGCTCCACGTGTTGCCAGTACGCTAGCCGGCTGGTTCGTCGTGCGCACGCCATGGATCTCGCCCAACGCTACGCCGCTGCCCTGGCCGGGAAGGCCTTTGCCCCGGACCCCGCCCAGCAGCGGGCCGTGGCCGTGCTCGACCGTGTGGCCCGGGATCTTGCCCGCCAGGCTGAACGTCCACTGCTCGGCCGGCTTGCCCGCCGCCTCCGCGGCAGACCACCCGGACCGGTACGGGGCGCCTATCTCTGGGGTCCGGTCGGCCGCGGCAAGACCTTCATGATGGACCTCTTTTGCGACAGCCTGGCGACGGATGCGCGGCTGCGGTACCACTTCCACCGGCTGATGTACCGCGTGCATGGCCGGCTCAGGACACTGCAGGACGAGGCCGATCCGCTCGACATCGTTGCCGCGGAATTCGCCAGCCAGGCCCGCGTGATCTGCTTTGACGAGTTCTTCGTCACCGACATCGCCGACGCGATGATCCTCGGCCGGCTGCTCGATGCCCTGTTCCGCCACGGCGTCAGCCTGGTCGCCACCTCCAACATCCCGCCCGGGGATCTCTACAAGGATGGCCTGCAGCGCCAGCGCTTCCTGCCAGCCATCGCGCTCATCAGGAAACACACCGAGATCGTGCAGGTGGACGGGCCGGTGGACTACCGCATGCGCGTACTGGAACGGGCAGCGATCTACCACGCCACGCCCGGCCCGGAGACGGACGCCAGCCTCGGGCGCTGGTTCGAGGAACTCGCCCCGGATGCCGGTACCAGCGGACAGGCCATGGAGATCAATGGCCGCAGCATCCCCACCCGCCGGCGCGCCGATGGCATCGCCTGGTTCGACTTCACCGCCCTCTGCGAAGGCCCGCGCAGCCAGGACGACTACATCGAACTGGCACGGGCCTTCCAGGCCGTCATCGTCTCGGGTGTCCCGGTTCTTGGCGAAACACACGATAACGCCGCGCGGCGGTTCATCGCCCTGGTCGATGAATTCTACGACCGCCGGGTCAAGCTCATTCTGGCCGCCGCCGTCCCGGTCGAACGCCTCTATCAGGGGACGCGACTGGCACGCGAGTTCGAGCGCACCCGCAGCCGGCTCCTGGAGATGCAGTCCAGGGCCTACCTGGCCGCGCCGCACGTCCCCTGAGCGGGCCGGGTACCGGCACCCGCCTTGCCGCGATAAACTAGCGTCACGCCTCGAACTGCCACTGACCAAGGATCCCGCGCATGCCCGGCAAGCTGGTTCTGTGCCGCCACGGCCAGAGTATCTGGAACCTCGAAAACCTCTTCACCGGCTGGGTGGACGTGGACATCACGCCCCAGGGACGCGCCGAAGCCATCGAAGCGGGCCGCCAGCTCAAGGCCCTCGGGCTGGAGTTCGACTTCGCCTACACCTCGGTCCTCAAGCGTGCGATCCGTACGCTCTGGCTCATCCTCGACGAGATGGACCTGATGTGGATCCCCGTGGAACGCAGCTGGCGCCTCAACGAGCGCCACTACGGCGCGCTCCAGGGCCTCAACAAGGCACAGACCGCTGCCGAGCATGGTGAGGACAAGGTCAAGATCTGGCGGCGCAGCTACGACATCCCGCCGCCACCTCTCGGCTTCGACGACCAGCGCCACCCGCGTTTCGACCGCCGGTACCAGGGCATCGACGGGCTGCCCGCGACCGAATCGCTGAAGGACACGCTCGCCCGCGTGCTGCCGTACTGGGACACGGCCATCGCACCGCGCCTGCGCGCAGGACAGAACGTGCTCGTGGCCGCACACGGCAACAGCCTGCGCGCGCTGGTGAAGATGCTCGACGGCATCTCCGACCAGGACATCACGGAGCTGAATATCCCCACCGGCATTCCGCTGCTCTACGAACTCGACGACACGCTGCGGCCGCGTGACCGCCGCTACATCGGCGATGCGGAGACGGTCGCGAAAGCGGCAGCGGCCGTCGCCGCGCAGGGCAAGGCCCAGTGATCTACGCGCTGGGTGATCGCATCCCGCAGGTCGCCGAGGACGCCTATGTGGCGCCCGGTGCCCGGGTCATCGGCGACGTACACATCGGCGCACAGGCAAGCATCTGGTTCGGTGCAGTCCTGCGCGGGGACATCGAGCGGCTGACGATCGGGCCGGGCACCAACATCCAGGACAACTCGGTGCTGCACTCCGATGCCGGTATTCCACTCGTCCTGGGCACGCATATCACGGTCGGCCACGGCGTCACGCTGCACGGCTGCCAGGTGGGTGATGGCTCGCTGATCGGCATCGGTGCGATCGTCATGAACGGCGCGCGCATCGGGGCGCGCTCCATCGTCGGTGCCGGAGCCCTCGTCACGGAAGGCAAGCAGTTCCGCGACGGCGTGCTGATCCTCGGCACGCCGGCCCGCGTGGCGCGGGAACTGAGCGCCGCGGAACTCGACATGCTCACGCGGGGCGCGCAGCACTACATCGAGCGCGGCCAGCTCTACCGACAGACGCTGCGCCCGGTCTGAGCCAGCCCGGCCGGGGCGCCTCAGCCGCGCGGCTGTCGCCGGCGGATCAGTCCCTCCTGGGCGAGCGACGCCACCAGCACGCCATCCTCGCTGAACACCCGCCCTTGCGACAGGCCACGGCCACCCGAGGCACTGGGGCTCTCCAGGTCGAACAGCAGCCACTGGTCCACGCGCAGCGGCCGGTGAAACCACATCGCGTGGTCGAGGCTCGCCACCTGCAGTCCGGTAAACGAGGCGTGGAAGCCGTGCGGCAGGGTCGCCGTGCTGATCAGCTCGTAGTCGGACACGTAGGCCAGCAGCGCATCATGGATGAACGCGTCATCGGGCAGCGCCCCTGCCGCCTTCATCCACAGCTGCTTCCTGGGCTCGTACAGCGCCGTGGTGGTGAACTGCCCGGGCTGTACGGGCCTGACGTGGAACGGCCGGCGGTAGGTGAGGATGCGCTTCATGCGCGGCGGCAGGGGCCCCTCGATCTCGCTTGCCAGTTCGGCAACATCGCGCAGGCCCTCGGGCCCCGGCACATCAGGCATCCGCACCTGGTGTTCCAGCCCCGCCTCCGGCACCTGGAAGGACACGGCCATGTTGAAGATTTGTCCGCCATGCTGGATGGCAGTCACGCGCCGTGAGGAAAAGCTGCCACCATCGCGGGCGCGGTCCACCTCATAGATGATCGGGGCACCCGTATCCCCGCGCTGGAGGAAGTAGGCGTGCAACGAGTGGACGCTGCGGTCACTGACGGTACGACTCGCGGCAGCCAGTGCCTGGCCGAGCACCTGTCCGCCGAATACCTGGGGCATGCCGGTATCGCGGCTCTGCCCGCGGAACATGTTCTCGTCGAGCGGCTCGAGTTCGAGCAGGCTGATGACTTCCTGGAGCGCCTGGTCCATGGGGCACGGCCGGTGGGGACGAA
>CAZQGA010000097.1:0-7604 GCA_964592735.1 uncultured Chromatiaceae bacterium
GGCTAATATTAATAATTAAGACACTACTATGTCAATAAAAATCCCATCTTAGGATCTTCGATCGCCTGCGGCGTGATGAACCGGCGGATGGCCTCAAAGCAGACGAACAGGCCGGATCCTGTGATGACCAGGCCCTGGATCAGCGCCGCCACGCCTTCGGATTTGCCGTGGCCGAAGCGGTGCTCCGTATCCGCCGGGGACATCGAGTAGCGCACGGCCCAGAAGGTCAGCGCGGAGGCAAGACAGTCGAGGAAGGAATCGGCCAGCGAGGACAGCATCGCGACCGAGTCGGTCACCCACCAGGCCCAGGCCTTGGCGAGCACCAGGCAGATGGCCATGCTTACTGAGGCATAGGTGACCGAGTGCAGCAGCCGTGCACGCCGGGCGGGATCGATGGGTGGGCGTGGTTTCCTCATGTCAGTCCGGGCAGATGTGACAGCGCCAAGGCAGCAAGCGGCGTCGTAATTTCACGATATGGGGCCAATTGCATATCTTAACAAGTCCTGCCTCCTGATCCGTCTGATAACGGGTGGTTGCCTGTTAATCCGTGAGGAGTCTCGAAACGCAGGCTGCCATCCTTCCCACAGGGGCCGGCAGCTTCAGCCGCGCACGCCACCTGGCTGGCAGTTTGGGTGGAGGCTCGCGGCTGCAGCAGGCCTCGCGGCGGTCTGTTCAAACCAGCGTGCGATGTGGGGCAGGCTGCGGTCGAAAGGCTGGCCCACGGAATCAGCAAAATCCAGCCACACGTACAGCCAGATGTCGGCGATGCTGAAGTGCTCACCGGCGATATGGTGCTGACCCTCCAGCATGCCATCCAGCCAGGCCAGCCGGTCCCGTGCGACCCGCTTCAGCCCGTCAGCGGCCTCTGGCACGACCGGAATGCGGCCGCGAAAGCGTGCCAGGCCCTCGGCATAGTGATAGGCGTTGTGGATGTTCTCGGTGATGTTGAGCTCGATCCGGCGCAGCCACTGGCGGGTGGTCGCACGTGCCAGGGGGCTTGCACCGATCAGCGGCGGCTGTGGGTGCAGTTCCTCCAGGTACTCGATGATCGCCACCGACTCGGCGATGCAACTGCCATCGTCCAGCAACAGAGCCGGGGTCTGCCCGGCCGGGTTGCGGGCAAGATAAGGTGCCTGGCGGTTCTCGCCGGCAAACACATCCACCTGCCGGAGCTGCAGGCTGAGATCCTTCTCCGCGAGGTACATGCGCACCGTGCGCGGAGCAGGACTCAGGGCGTCGAGGAGCAGCATGTGCGGTTCAGACGATGCGGCTGACCTGGATGACGGCAGGATCATCGGCATGCTCGAGGAGGAGCCGCTGCACGCGCTCCTGCCAGGCGGCGGCAAACGCCTTGCGGTCTGCAGCTGTTGCTGCCGGTGCCAGGGCCTTTGGCATCAGGTTGCGCATCTCGGCTGCAGGCGGTACGCCCGACAGATCCAGTGAGACATCGACTGCTTCCCCGGTATCGCAGCGGCGAAAATTGGCGATGGCCTGCGGATTGTGGCCACCGTAGCTGAGCAGGCCCTGGCGCTGGAAGCGCCCGGCGATGCCATGGAAGCCGTTGTCGGCAGCGGCGCCCGTCAGCAGCGTGAAGACCTGTGCAATGACGCCAGTCGTGCCCTCGTGTTCCGCACCGTTCATCGTCACTTCGATGTCGCCGCGCTCAGCCGGCCCGTTCGGATACAGCGCGCGCATCGCAGCCCGGGCCATCAGGTAGGCGCTGGCCACGGTGGGGCAGGAGTGTCCGGCGACGCGCACGGCATCTGCGTAGCTGTATTCGAGGAGGCCATCATCGGAGGCCCCAAGGAACTCGGAGAGGCCATCGTGCACCAGCACGCGCGGTGCCTGGGCGATAAAGGCAGGCATGCTCATGGCTTACTCTTCCGGCAGGCCGGTAATGCCGAAGTCGATGACGATCGGCCCGGGATTGCGCTGGCGGTAGGTGATGGTGAGGTGTTCACCGAAGCGCTGGTTGAGCTGGGCGAGCAGGGGGATCGGGTCGTGGTCGTTGACGAAACGCATGACCTCGCCGTTGCGCAACGCACTGAGTGCACCAAAGATTGCCGAGTGGCGGAAGCGCCGGGCGATCCCGCGGGCATCGAAGACGTGGACGTTCGGTTCCGGGTCGAGCTGGTCGGTCATGATGGGCTCCGGGTTAAAGAAGCTCAAATAATACAGCTTTTCGGAATGGCTGTGTGCGCCTGGGCTTGCAGACTCCCGTCGGGCTGCAATTGCCGTGGGAGGTACAGTGCCCGGCCCGGCCCCGCCCCGCAGGGGTCAATGTCCCGTCATGTGATCCGCTGGCAAGCCGATATGCAGCCAGGGTCCGGCAAAGGTCAGGATGGCACTGAGGAGCAGCAGGGTTCCTGCGAGCCAGCGGACGCCGGGCCGGGCAGTGAACAGCGCGACACGCTCGGCACCCAGGGCCGTGGCGAGCATGGCCGGGATCGTGCCGAGGCCGAACAGGGCCATGGTCAGCGCGCTGCCGATGGCATCGAATTGCGCAGTGGCGATGAGCAGAACGGTATAGACGAAGCCGCAGGGCATCCAGCCCCAGATCATGCCGAAGGCGAGGGCGCGCGGCAGGCTGGTGACCGGCAGCAGGCGGCGCGTGAGCGGCGTCAGCCGCTTCCAGGCACGCTGGCCGGGTCCGAAGCCGGGATCGCGCAAGACACCAAACGCAACGAGTGCGGCAAACAGCAGCACGAGGGCGCTCAGGATGCGCAGCGTGCGGCGCACGGCCTCGATGTCGAGTAGCGCGATCAGGCCACCGAGCAGGCCACCGACCAGCAGCCCGGCGAGCGTATAGGAGATGACGCGGCCGGTCTGGTAACCCGCCAGCAGCAGGAGGCGGGGGCGGCCGTCGGCATCGCGTGCGGTTGCCATGCCAAGTGCTGCGGAGATGCCGCCGCACATGAGTACGCAATGGCCACTGGCTGCCAGGCCCAGCAGTAACGCGGCGCCGAGCGTGAGTGGCTGGATCACGGCCGGGGTTCTTTCCCGGCCGGATCGTCCGGTGCGTCCTCCAGCGGCAGCAGGCGCGGGGTTTCCATGTCCTCGAACTGGTCATGGTCCACTGCCCAGAAAAACGCGATGCCGGCACCGATCAGCAGCACGATCGACAGCGGGATCATGAAGAGCAGGATGGTCATGCGCCGGCTCCCGCGGTGGCGGTGGTTTCGGCAACCGCAACCGTGATTTCCTGGTGGCGGCCGATACGCAGTGCATTCATGACGACCACCAGCGAACTGAGTGACATGCCCAGCGCGGCAAGCCAGGGCGGCACGAAACCGAGCGCGCCGAAGGGGACTGCCGTGAGGTTGTAGATGAGCGCCCAGCGCTGGTTCTGGCGCAGGATCGCCAGGGTCTCGCGCGCAATCGCCCGCGCGTCGACAAGGGCGCCGAGGCGTTCACCGGTGAGCAGGACATCGCTGGATGCCTGCGCGAGCTCGGTGCCCGAGGCGAGCGCCACGGCAACGTCGGCTCCCGCCAGCACGGGTGCATCGTTGATGCCATCACCGACCGCCACCACGCGTGCACCGCCCTCACGCAGCGCCTTGAGGCGCGCGAGCTTGTCGGCCGGGCTCTGGCGTGCATGCCAGTGGCGGACGCCGAGTTGCGCGGCCACCGCGGCGACCTTGCCCTGTGCATCGCCGCTGGCGATTTCGATGGCGAGGCCATCGGCCGCAAGCGCATCGAGCGCAGCGCGTGCACCCGGGCGCAGGCGTTCCGAGAGATGGAAGGTGGCGAGCACACCGCCCGCATCCGCCAGCACGACGGCGTCATCGAGGTCCGCCGGCAGAGCGCTGCTGGCGACAGCAAAATCCGCACGGCCGAGGCGCAGGTGGCGGCCGTCGATGCTGCCTTCCAGGCCCGCGCCGCTGGTCGCGCGCAGGTTTTCGACGGCGGCTGCAGGGGTGTCTGGCAGTGCGGCGGCGATGGCCCGGGCGACCGGGTGGCGGCTGCCGCGCGCGAGTGCGGCCGCCAGCGCAAGCGCTTCCCGGCGCCCGGGTTGGCCCTGCGGCCCGATGCGCTCGAGCGTGAGCTCAGGCTGGGTCAGCGTACCCGTCTTGTCGAACATCACATGCGTGGCCGTGGCCAGTTGCTCGATGGCGTCGGCATGCGTGACGAGCACGCCACGGCGGGCCAGCACGCCGAGGGCGCGGGTCAGTGCGGCCGGCACCGCGAGCGCAAACGCACAGGGGCAGGAGACGACCAGTACCGCGAGCGTCGCCGTGAAAGCGCGCGAGGGATCGACCAGGCTCCAGCCGATCGCGGTCAGTGCTGCCAGCGTGAGTACGCGGGCTGTGAAGCCAGCCGCCGCGCGCTCTCCGGCTGCGGCAAGCCGTGGGCGCTCGGCCTGGGCGCGCGTCACCAGCGCGACGATGCCGGCGAGTGCGGTGCTGCCACCGACACGCTCGACGCACAGCCGCAGCGGCCCTTCGACGACGATGCTGCCGGCGACCAGCGCATCCCCGCGCCGTTTGCCCACGGGTGCTGACTCACCGGACAACAGCGATTCATCGACGCTGCAGCGTTCGCTGTCGAGCCGGCCGTCGGCCGGCAGCGTACAGCCCTCGGCGACGTGGACCTGGTCGCCTGGCAGCAATTCCATGGCGCCAACGCGTTCGAGCGTGCCGTCCGCGCGTATGCGATCGGCCACCGCCGGTGCCAGCCGTGCGAGTGCATCCGACAGATTGGCGGCCCGGTGGCGTGCGCGCATCTCGAGATAGCGGCCGAGCAGCAGGAAGAACACGAACATGCTGACGGAGTCGAAGTACACGTCGCCGCCGCCGCGGATGGCCTCGATGAAGCTCGCGGCATAGATCAGGGCAATTGCCAGCGCGACCGGCACGTCCATGCCGAGGCGGCGTGCCGCCAGCGTGCGGCGCGCACCGGCGAAGAACGGCTGTGCGGAGTAGAACACCACCGGCGTGGCGACGAGCAGGCCGATCCAGCGGAACAGGTTGCGCGTGACATCATCCATGTCCTCGAACGCACCAAGGTAGAGCGCGCTCGCGTACATCATCGCCTGCATCGCGCCGAAGCCCGCGACCAGCAGCCGCTTCATCGCCGCCTGCGATTCGCGTTTGCGGGCGTCGTCGAGCGCGGTGGCGTCGAGCGGCAGCGCGCGGTAGCCGACATGCTCGAGGGCCTCGAGGATCTCCGGCAGCGTCGTGCGGCGGGGATCGAAGACAATGCGGGCGCGCTGTGCAGTCGCATTGACCTGCACACGGGCAATGCCTGGCAACCGGCCGAGGCAGCGTTCGATCAGCCAGACGCAGGCACTGCAGCGCAGGCCTTCGACGAGCACGCAGACTTCACTGCGGCCCCCGGCCAGCGTGCGCACCGCATGGCGTGCCAGTTCAGGCCGCGCCCAGACCTGTTCCGTGGTGGCTGCAGCGGGCCGCAAGGCTGGTGCGCTGCGCAGGCGATAGTAGTCCGCAAGACCGAGGCCATCGATCCACTCGGCGGCAGCACGGCAGCCATGGCAGCAGACGGGGCGCGACACCCCGGCTACATGGGCCGTCAGCACATCCGCGGGCAGGGGCGCGCCGCAGTGCCAGCAGGCGGCGGCAGGAGCGTTCATGGCGACGGCCCGGGTTTGGGTGCCGGGCGGGCCAGGGGCACCCTGAATACCTGTTCGCCCACCGGCAGGGGCTCATCGGCGTGGCGTGCGCCGAGAACGATGATCAGCAGCCAGCCGAACACCGAAGCCGCGAAAATCCCTGCGCCGAGCCAGACGATGGGCTGGCGGTACCAGCGGTCAGCGGCGGGCGCCCTGGTGTCCATCTCAGTGCGTGGCTGTGCCCCCGGGGTTGGCTTTGCCGTAGATCCAGGCCGCGATCAGGCGCACGTGGTCTTCGCCCAGGCGCTCCCGCCAGGGAGGCATCTGGCCGTTGCGGCCGTCGCGGATGGTCTTCTCCACTGAGGCGATATCACCCCCATAGAGCCAGACGGTATCCGTCAGGTTGGGTGCGCCCAGTGCCGGGTTGCCGTGGGCGTCCGGGCCATGGCAGGCCATGCAGGCGGCAAAACTCGCCTGGCCGGCGGCAGCCTTCGCGGCGTCGTGCGGTGCCCCGGACAGGCTCAGCACGTAGTTCGCCAGGTTCGTGACACCATCCTCGCCGAAAGCAGCACTCCAGCCCGGCATCACGCCATGACGGCCGTCGAGGACGCTTGCCACGATCGTCTGGCCGTCGCCGCCATAGAGCCAGTCACCGTCCGTCAGGTTGGGTGCGCCAAGCAGCGGATTGCCATGGGCTTCGCGGCCGTGGCAGGCAGCGCAGTTGTCGACGAACAGGCGGTGGCCAATGCCGGTGGCTTCCGGGTCAGTGGCAAGCTGCTCGACCGTCAGTGGCCGATAGCGGGCATATAGCTGATCCAGCCTGGCGAGATTGGCCTTGCTGGTCTGTGCCAGTTCCTGGTGGGCGCTCCAGCCGAGGGTGCCCTTGTTGGCACCGTAGCCGGGATAGCGGATGAGGTAGATCACGGCAGCGGCAAACAGCGCCGCCGACACGATGACCCACCATACGGGCAGCCGGCGGACGCTTTCACGGATGGAGCCGTTTGCCCAGCTGTGTCCCGTGGTGCCATCTTCCAGCGTCGGGATCTCCACGCGCTGGCCCCAGATGAACAGGAAGAAGGTGACGACCAGGTTGAACGTTGCCAGGGCGATCACCCAGCCCGACCAGAACGTACTCATGGCTTGCAGTCCTCATCTTCCATAGGCAGGCGTGCGAGCGCGTCGTACTTTGCCTTGTGACGTTTGTTCCAGACCCAGACCCAGGTTGCAAGGAAGCTGACCAGGAGGATCACGATGATGATGCCGACGATGTTGCCCCAGAGTTCACTCATGGGCTGGTCCCGGCATCAGCACTGGTTGCAGCATGGTTCGCCGACAGGTGGGTACCGAGCCCCTGCAGATAGGCTACCAGCGCATCGAGTGCGGTCTTGCCGGCGAGTGCTTCGGGGGCTGCATTGATATCCGCGTCGGTGTACAGGTCCCCGAGCGTGCGCAGCGTGCGCATGCGGGCCTGGATATCGCTGGCGTCGATGGCCTCGTGCTCGAGCCAGGGGTAGCGCGGCATGTTCGACTCCGGCACGACCTTGCGCGGGTCGAGCAGGTGCAGGCGCTGCCATTCGTCGGAGTACTTGCCGCCGATGCGGGCCAGGTCGGGGCCTGTGCGCTTGGAGCCCCACTGGTGCGGGCGATCGTAGACGGATTCCTCGGCCACGGAATAGTGGCCGTAGCGCTCCGTCTCGGCGCGCAGGGCCCGGATCATCTGCGTGTGGCAGAGGTAGCAGCCTTCGCGCACGTAGATGTCCTTGCCGGCAAGGCGCAGTGCATCGTAGGGCTTGAAGTCGGCCGGCGCCTCGACCTGGTGTGCGCGCACGAACAGTGGCGTGATCTCCGCAAGGCCGCCGAGCGAGGCCATGATGGCGATGCCGATGCCGAGCACGGCAGCACGCTTCTCGATCGCTTCGAAATACTTGTAACCGCGGGCCATTGCTCTCTCCTCAGCCGGCAGCCGGAACGGGGGTGGGGGCCGGGTGGGCCATCGGCTCCGGCATGGGTACCGGGATGGGCTTGAGCTGGCGCT
>CAZQGA010000098.1:0-7555 GCA_964592735.1 uncultured Chromatiaceae bacterium
ATCAGTGAGCCGCCGAAGGCGAGGCCGACCAGCGCGTGCAGTGCGGCTTCGTCACCGATGCTGCCGCGTGCCGCGGCAAAGTAGCCCGCCACGCCGATCAGGCCGAGTCCCACCACGAGCATGCCGGTGATGGCGCCGCCGCGAAAGGCAATCTGCAGGGCCGGGTTGAGGCCGATGCTCGCGGCCTGGGCCGTGCGCACGTTGGCCCGCACCGAGATGTTCATGCCGATGTAGCCGGCTGCCCCGGAGAGCACGGCACCGACCACGAAGCCGATTGCGGTCGCGGCGTTCAGCGCGATACCGAGCAGGATGGCCAGCACCACGCCGACGATGGCGATGGTGGTGTACTGCCGGTTGAGATAGGCGGCTGCGCCCGCCTGCACAGCACTCGCGATTTCCTGCATGCGCGCGGAACCCGGCGATTGCGCCAGGATCCAGCGGACCGAGAAGATCCCGTAGAGGATGGCGAGGATGCCGGCGCCGATGGCCAGCCAGAGAGCCAGTTCAGTTGACATTCAGTATTACTCCCCAAAAAGGCGGATTTCCGCTTCTGCGAGCGGTTGCGGTGCGGCCGCAAAAAGGCGCGGCATGATAGCACTGTCCCCCCGGCCGCAAAAAGCGGGGCGCTGCGCCCGGTGGATGCCACCCGTTCAGGCCCGGGGCGGCAGTTTCCTCGGCACCGGCACGTTGCGCAGGCTGACGTAATCGGGCAGGCCGTCGCGGTAGGGCGGGTAGGCCTCGCCCCGGATGAGGGGGGCGAGGTACCGGCGTGCAGCGGCGGTGATGCCAAAGCCATCGGCCGTGATGTACGACCGCGGCATCATCTTTTCCCGGTTGGCCACCTTCGCGAGCGGCGCCCTGCCGATGGTCCAGCGGTAGGGCTTGTCGGACTTGCGCACGATGGTGGGCATGACTGAGTTCTCGCCCTTGAGCGCCAGTTCGACCGCGGCCTTGCCGACGGCATAGGCCTGCTCGACGTCCACCTGCGAGGCGATGTGTCGTGCCGAGCGCTGCAGGTAGTCGGCGATGGCGTAGTGGTACTTGAGCTTGAGTTCGCTCTTCACGAGGCCGGCGACCACGGTGGCCACGCCGCCGAGTTGCTTGTGGCCGAAGGCATCCGTGGTGCCGGCATCGGCGAGGAACTGGCCGTCCGGGTTGCGCGCGCCCTCGCTCACGACGATGACGCAGTAGCCATGGCGCCTGACGCAGTCCTGCACGCGGGCGAGGAAGGCCGCACGGTCGAAGGGGATTTCCGGGAAGAGGATGATGTGCGGCGGGTCGCCGGCACGCGTCCCGGCAAGGCCGGCAGCCGCGGCGATCCAGCCGGCGTGCCGGCCCATCACCTCGAGGATGAATACCTTGGTGGAGGTCTTCGCCATCGAGGCGACGTCGAGTGCCGCCTCGCGCGTGGACACGGCGACGTACTTGGCGACCGAGCCGAAGCCCGGGCAGGTGTCGGTGACCGGCAGGTCGTTGTCCACGGTCTTCGGCACGTGGATGGCCGTGATGGGGTAGCCGAGCGTGGCGCCGAGCTGCGAGACCTTCAGGCAGGTGTCGGCGGAGTCACCGCCACCGTTGTAGAAGAAGTAGCCGATGTCGTGCGCGCGGAACACCTCGATCAGCCGCTCGTACTCGGCGCGGTTCTGCTCGAGGCTCTTCAGTTTGTAGCGGGCCGAGCCGAAGGCACCGCCCGGTGTGTGCTTCAGCGCTGCGATGGCCTTTGCGCTTTCCCGGCTGGTGTCGATCATGTCCTCGTCGAGGGCGCCGAGGATGCCGTTGCGGCCGGCGTAAACCTTGCCGATACGTGCCTTGTGGCGGCGGGCTGTCTCGATGACGCCGCAGGCGCTGGCATTGATGACGGCGGTGACGCCGCCGGACTGGGCGTAGAAGGCGTTTTGCTTCGGCATGGTCGCGCTGCCTGCGGCTGCAGTGGGGCCGGGCGGAACCTTAGCACAGTCCCCGGCGGGTTTGACCCGGGCGGGGCGGGGCGCTACGGTGGCGGCGGTTTTCCCGCGGCTTTCCCAGGCAGAGACCTATGCGCATCGTATTCCTCGGACCTCCCGGTGCCGGCAAGGGCACGCAGGCCCAGCGCCTCATGGCCGAGCACGGCATGGTGCAGGTATCGACTGGCGACCTGCTGCGTGATGCGGTCAGGCGGGGTACGCCCGCCGGCCTCAAGGCCAAGGCGAAGATGGATGCCGGTGCGCTGGTGTCCGACGATATCGTCCTCGAGCTGATCCACGACCGGCTGGGTGCACCCGACACCCGCAAGGGTTTCATCCTCGACGGCTTCCCGCGCAACGTCGCCCAGGCCGAGGCACTCGGCCCCGTACTCGCCGGCATCGGCCAGGCGCTCGACGCGGTGATCCTGCTCGACGTCGATCTCGACATCCTCATGAAGCGCATCACGGGCCGGCGCACCTGTTCGCTGACCGGCAAGCTGCTCAACATCCACTTTTCTCCCCAGGCCGAGCTCGACGCCTGCACCCGTGCCGGCGGTACGCTGGTGCAGCGCGCCGATGACAACGAGGCCACCATCGGCAACCGCCTCAAGGTCTACCGCGAGCAGACCGGGCAGTTGGTGCCGTATTACGAAAAGTCGGGGCTGCTGCGCCGGGTCGCAGGCGAAGGCGCGATCGACGAGGTCTACGCCCGCCTGACGCGGGCGCTGGGGTTGCAGGAGCACGGTTGAGCTGCCGGCTTGCTCCCGCCGCCCCTGTGCTGATCGCGAAGGCCGATGAGGTGGTGGCAAGCACCGCGAGCCTCTGGGAGGCGACCGTGAAGATCAGCCTCGGCAAGCTCGAGGCTGACGTGGATGAGTTGATGGGCGGCATCGAGGCCAGTGGCTTTCGGGAACCCGCCATCCGGTCGTCGCATATGGCGATGCTGGCTGGCTTGCCGCGGCACCACCGTGATCCATTCGATCGCCTGCCCGTGGCACAGGCGCTTGCCGAACCGCTGCGTTTGCTGACAGCAGACCGCACGCTGCGTCAGTACCCTGATCTGGTCACCCTGGCCTGAGTCGGTCCCCGTCGCGTGATGGGCAGGCCCCCGTCACACCATCGCCAGCAGCACCTCGCCGATCACCGCGCGGCGCCAGCCGCGCAGCGGCCGGATGTCGCGCGCGCCATGCAGGAGCGCCGTGAGATCGCTGCGCGTCGCGAGAATTTCCGGTGCGACACCGAGTTCAGTGGCGACTTTCTGCACCTTCGTGGCGAGCCGCTTCACCTCGCCGTTGTCGGTGGGAGCCGGGCGCGAGCGCTGAACCAGTTCCGGCAGCGTGCCGTCGGCGATGCCGGCATCGGCCTGCTCGAGTTCGGCGAGGATCGTCGCGCCGGAGTTGCGCAGCAGCCCGGCTGCGAGGCCGAGCGACTGCAGGCCGGCGAGGTCGCGCGGCCGGGTGGTGGCGAGCGCCATCAGGAGCGGGTCGGCCAGGATCCACTGGCGGGGCCGGTTGGCGCTGTCGGCACGCTGCTCACGCCAGGCAGCGAGGCGCCGTGCCCGGGCCTGCACCGCCGGGGGCTGGTACTCCAGGCCGCCGAGGCGCTCCCAGGCCCGCTCCGACTGCAGGCTGTAGAGCGCGGGATCGAGCAGTGCCGCGCAGTCTTCCGCTGCCCAGGCCTCGCGGCCCGCAGCAGCAAGCCGCCCGTGCAGGCGCTCGGCCAGCGCCGGCAGCCAGGCGACGTCGTTGGCGGCGTATTCGACTTGCGCAGCAGTGAGCGGGCGGCGCGACCAGTCGGTGCGCGTTTGCGACTTGTCGAGCCGCACCCCGAGTTCGGCCTCCACCAGGTTCGCATAGCCGGCCTGCGGCGGATGGCCGAGCAGCCCGGCGACGATCTGCGTGTCGAACAGTGGCCCGGGCGCCGTCCCGAAGGCCTGCAGGAGCACTTCCATGTCCTGCTTGGCGGCATGCAGGATCTTCAGCCGGCCAGGTGCGGCGATGAGCTGCCAGAGACCGGACAGGTCGAGGTCCGCGAGCGTGTCGATGCACCAGGCTGCAGCCGGCGTGCCGAGCTGGATCAGGCACAGTCGCGCACGGAAGGTGTCCGTGCGGGCGAACTCCGTGTCGAGTGGCAGGCTGTGGGCGTCTGCGATGGCTGCGCAGGCGGCATCGAGATCGGGCTGTCTGGCGACGAGCCGCGCGGGAACTGCGGGGGTTGGCATGGGCGGGAGTGTAGAGGATCATGGCAGGCATTCACCATGTGCCGCTTCTGATCCATGCTTGCGCTGCTCGATGCCTTTCTCCAGATCGTGTTGCGCCGGCGT
Organism: uncultured Chromatiaceae bacterium; assembly: GCA_964592735.1. Lineage (GTDB taxonomy): Bacteria > Pseudomonadota > Gammaproteobacteria > Steroidobacterales > QUBU01. Next base: position 4,267 of record CAZQGA010000098.1, read on the forward strand.
GGCCCGGAGGATCTGCCGGACTCCGCGTTTCTGCTCTGCCTGGCGCTCGCCGCCTACGCGATTGCGCAGTTGCCGACCGCCGGTGTGATCTTCGGGGCGACGTCCACGGCGATCATGGCCATTGTCGTGGACTGCGTACTGCTCACGACGGTCTTCTGGCTGCTGCTGTACTTCACGGGCCATGCGCCGCGCTTCCGGCAGACGCTGACGGCGCTGGCGGGCACCGGCGCGCTGCTGGCCCTGGCCCAGGCGCCGCTGGTGTACCTGGCCCGGCTGGCCGGGACTGCAGGCCAGCCCGCTGCGGGCCCGACCCTCGGCTTGCTGGCGCTGCTGTTGTGGTCGATCATCATTCAGGCACACATTGCCTCACGCGCCCTGTCGGGCGGCTACGGTGTGGGCCTTGCGGTGGCGCTGGTGTATTTCATCCTGAGTTATGAGGTGTCGGGGCTGTTCGCCCCGACAGCTGGCTGATGCACGTTCATATCCTCGGTATCTGCGGCACCTTCATGGCGGGCGTGGCCGCCATCGCCCGCGAGGCGGGCCATCGCGTCACCGGCTCGGACCGCGGCGTGTATCCCCCGATGAGTGACCAGCTCGCCGCACTCGGCATCGCGGTGACGGAGGGTTACGGTGCCGGGCAGCTCGAGCCGCGGCCCGACGTGGTCGTGGTCGGCAACGTGATGACCCGTGGCATGCCGGTCGTCGAGGAGTTGCTCAACAGCGGCATCGGCTACTGTTCCGGCCCGGAGTGGCTGGCCCGCGAGGTGCTGCGCTCACGCCACGTCATCGCCATCTCCGGTACCCACGGCAAAACCACGACGACGAGCCTGCTCGCCTGGATCCTCAGCCAGGCGGGGCAGGAGCCCGGTTTCCTCATCGGCGGGGTGGTGCCGGATCTCGGCGTTTCCGCGCGGCTTGGCCGGGGGGCTGCGTTCGTCATCGAGGCCGATGAATACGACACGGCGTTCTTCGACAAGGGTGCGAAGTTCCTGCACTACCGGCCGCGCACCCTGGTGATCAACAACCTCGAGTACGACCACGCCGATATCTATCCGGATCTGGCTGCCATCCAGAGGCAGTTCCACCAGCTGGTGCGTACCGTGCCGGGACAGGGTTCGATCATCTGCCGCGCGCAGGATCCCCATGTCGCCGAGGTGCTCGCACGCGGCTGCTGGACCCCGGTGCAGACGTTCTCGAGCCTGTCTGATGCGGATGCCGACTGGACGGGCCTGGCCACTTCCGGCGGATTCCAGCTGCTTGCCCGCGGCCTTGCGCAGGGCACCACGGCCTGGCAGCTCGCCGGCGAGCACAATGCCGAGAACGCGACGGCGGCGATTCTGGCGGCACGCCAGGCGGGCGTGGACCTGCCGGCTGCGCTCGCAGCCATCGGCAGCTTCCGCGGTGTGAAGCGGCGCCTGGAACTGCTCGGCAGCTGGGGTGGCGTGCGCCTTTACGACGATTTCGCGCACCACCCCACGGCGATCACCCGCACGCTCGCGGCAGTCCGCTCGACACTGCGGCCGCGCCGCGTGCTGGTGGTGACCGAGCCGCGCTCGAACACCATGAAGCTCGGTGCGCAGCGCGATGCGCTGGCGCCAGCCCTGGCCGGGGCCGACCAGAGCTGGGTGCTGGAACCCGGGGGGCTTGCCTGGGACCTGCCTGCGGCTCTCGCACCGGCACCCACGGCGCAGGTATTCCACGATACGGCGGGGATCGTCACCGGCGTGGTGGCGGCGGCGCAGGCGGGCGACGTCATCGTGGTCATGAGCAACGGTGGATTCCAGAACATCCGCGCGGATCTGGCTGCGGCGCTGGCCGCCCGTTTCACCGGGGCCTGAGCACGGGCAGGTGGTGTCCAACGTATGGATGGCGAGCGTATTCCGCTGTTCCCCCTGCGCACCGTGCTGTTCCCGGATGGTCCCTTGCCACTGCGGGTGTTCGAGCCGCGCTATCTCGACATGGTGGGCCGCTGCCTGCGCGAGGACAGTTGTTTTGGCGTCCTGCTGCTGGTGGCAGGCTCGGAGGTCGGCGCGGCGCAGACCGTGACGACGGGCACGCTGGCGCGGATCAGCGACTGGTACCAGGGCAGCGATGGCATCCTGGGCATCACGGCGGTTGGCGTCGAGCGCTTCACGCTGGCGGGCATCGACCAGCAGGCCGATGGCCTTTACGTGGGTAGCGTCACCCGCCTGGGCGCCGGGACCGGCTGTCCGCTGCCGCTGGAGTACCAGCCGATGGCAAACCTCCTCCGCGTGATCCTCGATGACCTTGGCAAGCTCTACGCCAGCCTGCCGCGGCGCTTCGAGGATGCCGGCTGGGTGGGGTGCCGGCTCGCGGAGATCCTGCCGATGCCGCTCGAGCAGAAACAGCACTGCCTGCAACTTGACGATGCGCTGGAGCGCCTGGAGTTCCTGCGGCCGATGCTGCGCTCCGTGCGCCGGGAGGTGAAGCGATGAGCGATGCCGGACCGCCGGGCAGGCGCCAGTGGATGTGCCTGAGCTGCGGCTATATCTATGACGAAGCGCAGGGTGATCCCGCCCGGGGGCATCCGCCCGGAACCCTCTTCGAGGACCTGCCGCTGTCCTGGCGCTGTCCGGACTGCGGCTCCGACAAGGGCGATTTCGATCTCGTGGTGGACTGAAGGGCGCCGCCCTCAGTGGCCGGTTGCCACCGCGGCTTTGCCGAGCTGTTCGGGTGCGTAGCCGGCGCGCTCGAGCATGCTGATGAGGCTGTCAGGCCCGACGAGGTGCAGCATGCCGACCACGACCAGATAATCGTGGCGGTCGCGGAGCAGGACCTTCAGCTTGGTGGTCCAGTCGCGGTTGCGGTTGACGACGATGCGCCGGTAGAGATCGGGTTGTGCTTTCAGCCCGTCGAGGAACTCGGTCTCCAGCGTGCGGGTGTCGCCTTTCTTCCAGGCGCTGACAATGGTGTCGACCTGTTCTTCCATGGTCGCCGCCTCGTCCAGCGTCTCGAGCAGGAAGGCCTTCTGTGCGGCTGCCGGCAAGGCATCCATGGCGGCAAGCTGCTGCTCGACGGTTTCCAGGCCGCGGATTTCCTTGTGGTCACGCTGCGCCCGCTCCAGCAGCTGGCGCTCGACGCCGGAGCTGGCGTCAAAGCCGAGCTTCGCGAGCTGGAGCTGGCTCACCGTAATCGCCGCAAGCCAGGGTTTGAAGCCGCGCAGCAGTTCGAGATCGAGTCCGATGTCAGCGGCCCTGGCGGAGGCAAGCTTCCAGTCGCGCGGGCCCAGCAGCTGGTCGAGCGTGCGGCCCTGTGCATCGATGCCGAG
>CAZQGA010000099.1:0-7480 GCA_964592735.1 uncultured Chromatiaceae bacterium
CCGGCTGCGCCATCGTCATCTCCCACGACCGCTGGTTCCTCGACCGCATCGCCACCCATATCCTCGCCTTCGAGGGCGATAGCCAGCTCACGCTGTTTGCGGGAAACTACGCCGAGTACCAGGCTGACCTGCACCGGCGCCTTGGCGACGCTGCCGACCAGCCCCACCGCATCCGCTACCGGCCGCTGCAGCATTGAGGGCACACACAGCCACGAAGGCCATGCCATGACGACCGCGGCATTCCTCGACAGCCAGAACCGCCTGCACCGGGAGGCGGTGAGCGGCGAGTGCCCGCACTGTGGCAACACCACGCACTTCTCGCTGATGGCCTGCCCGGGTTTTGCGCGACTGCAGGCGGAACGCCCCGCGCGGGTCGGTATCGTCCTGCAGTGCGACGCCTGCCGCATGCCGCTGTTCCTGCGCTACCGGGTGCGCGCCTGGCTGCCCGACCGGATTGAATTCCAGCCTGGACCCGAGGCCATGGAGCGCCCCCCGGAGCACTTCGGTTACGCCCATCTGCCTGAACCCGTCGCAACAGTATTTCGCGAGGCGCTCGCCTGCTACAGCGCCGGGCTCCACCAGGCCTTTGCACTGTTGAGCCGGGCGACCATCCAGGCCGTGCTCGACGACCTTGGCGAGCGCAACCGGCTCAAGCTCTTCGACCAGGTGGCTGAAGTCCGCACACTCGCCGGAATCGACGCCAGCGTCTTCGATGTCGTCCGCCGGGTGCTCTTTGAGGGTGAGCCCCCCCGCGGCCAGGCCGCCGGGCCACTGACGCGGCTGCAGGCCGCCGTGCTGCTGGAAACCCTCAAGGATCTGCTTTACCAGTCCTACATCCGCCGTGCGCGGCTGCAGCAGGCCCTGCGTCTGCGCCAGTTCCCGGCAGCAGAGGCAGCACGGCCGCCTCCAGCACTCACCGTCCGCAGCCTGGAGCGTTAATCACCACCCACCGCTCGCAGACGGCTGACAGGAGCAAAAGCCGTATAGAATGTTGCGATGCTCCGCCCCAGCCTGATCTCCGGTGGCCTGCACTCGCACGCCACATTCATCCCGCTTGCCCTGCTCAGCCTGCTCACAGCCTGTGGCGGCAAGCCGCCCCCGGCAGCAGAAGCAACGGCTACGCCAAGCCTGACTGTCACAGCCACGCAACTCGCGACGCACGAGATCGATCGTGCCCTGGTCGTATCCGGCTCGGTCGCGGCCTGGCAGGAGATGTCGCTCGGCGTCGAACTCAGCGGTGTGCGTGTTGCCGACGTCCTCGTCGAGGTCGGCGACCAGGTCAAGGCCGGCCAGGTGCTGCTGCGCCTGGACCGACGCACCCTGGAAGTCCAGGCGCACCAGGCCGATGCCGCCCTCGACCAGGCCCGGGCCAACCGGGCGCTGGCCCGGGCCGCCAGCGCCCGGGGTGACAGCCTGCTCTCGCGCAAGCTCATCTCGACCAGCGACGACGAACAGCTGAAATCCAGCCTCATCCGCGCCGAGGCCCAGCTCACGACGGCGGAAGCCGACCGCGAGGCAGCCCGCCTGAAGCTCGGCTTCGCAACGCTGGTGGCTCCGCATGCCGGCGTCATCTCCGCACGCTCAGTGGAGCCCGGCCAGGTGGTCTCGGCCGGCGCCGAGCTGTTGCGCCTGATCCGGGACCAGCGGCTGGAGTGGCGCGCCGAATTGGCGGAACGCGATTTCAGCCGGGTGCGCGAGGGCGCCACCGTGGCCCTCAGCGGTCCCGATGGCACGCCGGTCCGCGGCCGGGTGCGCACGGTTTCGCCCGCCCTCGATCCGCAGACGCGCACCGGATTGGTCTATGCCGACCTGCCCGGGCCCGATGGCCTGCGGGCCGGCATGTTCGCCCAGGGTCGGATCATCCTCGGGACCAGTAATGCCCCGGTCCTGCCGCGGGAAGCCATCATCTATCGTGACGGACTGCCTTATGTCTTCGTGCTGCAGGCAGGTGAAGGCGACCTGGCCAAGGTCGCCCAGCAGCGCATCAACATCGGCACCCAGCAGGGCGACCTGGTCGAGGTGACCGGTGGCCTCGAGCCGACCGCCCGGGTCGTCCTCCGCGGGGCTGGCTTCCTGGGTGACGGTGACCTCGTGCGCGTGGCCTCCGGGCAGCCCGCGAAGGCTGCGCAGGAGCCCCGTCCGTGAACCTTTCGCGCTGGGGCATCGCACACCCGATCCCCGCCGCGCTCGTCTTCGTGATCCTTTGCGCCCTTGGCTTCTGGGGCTGGCGCCAACTGCCGATCTCCAGCCTGCCGGACCTGGACTCCCCGGAAATCGATGTCGTCGTGACCCTGCCGGGCGCCAGCCCGAGCCAGATCGAGACCGACATCACACGCAAGGTCGAGGACGCGGTAGCCGGCATCGCCTACATCGACAAGATCCTCTCCACCGTCAACGAGGGCCAGTCCTACACCCGCATCCTCTTTGAGCTCGACCGCAACATCGACGGCGCACTCGATGAAGTCCGCGATGCCGTCGACCGGATCCGCCCGGAGCTGCCGCCAGAAATCGACGAGCCGCAGGTCACCCGCCTGACCGTCCTCGGCGCGACCATGCTGACCTACTCCGTGCAGTCGGATCGCCTTGGTCTCGACGAACTGAGCTGGTTCGTCGATGACACCGTCAAGAAGGAACTGTTCAGCATTGCCGGTGTCGGCGCAGTGACCCGGATCGGTGGCGTCGACCGCGAGGTCCGCGTCGACCTGCGGCCCGAGGCCCTGCAGGCCTTCGGACTGACTGCCGGCACGGTTTCCTCGCAACTCGCCCGCATCCAGATCGAGCGGGCGGGCGGGCGCACCACGGTGGGTGGCGGCGAGCAGACCGTGCGCACCATTGCCACGGTGCACAGCGCCGCGGAACTGGCCGATTTCCCGATCTCGCTGCCCGATGGGCGCTCGGTGCGCCTGTCAGCCATCGCCACGGTCACTGACAGCCATGCCGAGCCCCGGGGAATGGCCCTGCTCAATGGCCACACCGCCGTGGGCTTCGGCGTCCAGCGTGCCGTGAAAACCAGCGAAGTCGCCGTCGGCACTGCTGTCCGCCAGCGCATCGCGGAACTCGCCAGCAAACACCCGGAACTGCAGTTCACCGAAGTGGATTCCGTCGTCGAGCAGGCCAGCAACTCCTACGACGCCTCCATCTCCATGCTGATCGAGGGCGCGATACTCGCCGTCATCGTCGTGTGGCTGTTCCTGCGCGATTTCCGGGCAACGCTGATCTCCGCACTCGCCCTGCCCCTTTCGGTGATCCCGACCTTCGGCATCATGCACCTGCTTGGCTTCAGCCTGAACCTGCTGTCGCTGCTCGCGCTCGCCGTCGTCATCGGCATCCTGGTGGACGATGCCATCGTCGAGGTGGAAAACATCGAGCGCCACCGCGCGATGGGCAAGACGCCGCTGCAGGCGGCCGGTGAGGCTGCCGACGAAATCGGCATCGCCGTGGTGGCCACCTCGGCGACCTTGGCCGCCGTATTCGTGCCGGTTGCCTTCATGCCGGGGCAAATTGGCCGCTTCTTCCGTGAATTCGGCTGGACCGCGGCGGCGGCCGTGCTGTTCTCGCTGCTCGTCGCCCGGTTGCTGACACCGATGCTTGCCGCCTACTTCATGACCGCGCCACTCGTGCACCGCGGTGAGCCCCGCTGGCTGAGCACCTACCTCGGCCTCGTCCGGAGAGCCGTAGCACGGCCCTGGCGCACCCTCATCATCGCCTTCGGCACTTTTGCGCTCGCCATCGCGCTGATTCCATTCATTCCGACGACCTTCGTGCCTCCGGCCGATGAATCACGCTCCATGGTGCAACTGGAGCTGCCGCCCGGCGCAACCCTGCAAGACAGCATGGCGGTCGCCGAGGAAGCACGGCAGTTGCTGGCAGACATCCCGGAACTGAAGTCCATTTTTGCGCGCATCGGCTCACAGGCCAGCAGCGGCTTCAAGGTGGCCGGCCCCGGCGAGGTACGCAAAATCCAGATCTACCTGCAGTTTCACCGCAAGCGCACGCGCACCTTGCAGGAACTGGATGACGAAGTCACCAGCCGCGTCGGCCAGTTACCCGGGGTACGCATGAACCTGACCGCGATGGGTCCGGGCGCCCGGCTGGAACTCGTGCTGGTCAGCCAGGATCCGGCATTGTTGACTGCGACTGCCCAGCGCATCGAAACCGCCATGCGCAACATCCGAAGCCTGAGCGGTGTGCACTCCAGCGCCTCCCTGCTGCAACCGGAAATCGTCATCAGGCCGGATCCGGCCCGCGCTGCCGATCTCGGCGTCTCGACCCTCAATATTGCCGAGGCGGCACGCATCGCCACCACCGGTGATTTCCTGCGCAACCTGCCCAAGCTCAACCTCACCGAACGACAGATTCCCATCCGTGTACAGGTCAGCGAAACCGCACGCACCGATGTCTCGCTGCTGAGCCTGATGCGGGTGCCGGCCCGCAACGGCTCCGTACCGCTGTCTGCCGTGGCCGACATTCACGAAAGCAGCGGCCCGGCCATGATCGAGCGTTACAACCGGGAGCGGAACATCAAGATTTCCGGTGACCTCAATGGCAACCCGCTCGGCCCGGTGATGACCGAGGTACGCAAGCTGCCGGCACTGAAGCAGGTTCCCCCCGGCGTGCGCATCCTGCCAGGCGGCGACGCCGAGGTCTTCGTCCAGATGTTCATCGGCTTCATCCTTGCCATGGCCACAGGTGTGCTGAGTGTCTATGTCGTGCTGCTGCTGCTGTTCAACAGCCCGTCGATGCCGCTGGTGATCCTCGCTGCCATCCCGCTCTGCGGGGTCGGCGCCTTCGGTGCACTGCTCGTCACCGGCTACGCCCTGTCGCTGCCGTCGCTGGTGGGCCTGCTGATGCTGACCGGTGTCTCGACCAAGAATTCGATCCTGATCGTCGACTACGCCATCATCGGCGAGCGCGCCGGGCTGTCACGCTACGACGCACTGATCGATGCCTGCCACAAACGCGCCCGGCCGGTCATCATGACGACCTTCGCGATGGGTGCAGGCATGTTGCCAGTCGCTTTCTCACTGGCAGCGGACGGCAGCTTCCGCGCACCGCTCGGTGTCTCTGTGATCGGTGGACTGCTGACCTCCACCCTGCTCTCGCTGCTCGCCGTGCCCGCGGCCTACTGGCTGATTGCCGAGTGGCGCACCCGCGTGAAGGCACGGCGCGCGGCACGTCTGCAGGCGCGCGAAGCGCGTGGGGTCGCTTAGCCGACCCAGGCCCGGGCGTTGCGGAACATTCGCATCCAGGGCCCTTCCTCACCCCAATCCTGCGGATGCCAGGAGTGCTGCATCGTCAGGTGGGCACGCTCAGGGTGCGGCATGAAGAGCGTCACGCGTCCATCAGCCGAGCTGAGGCCGGCGACTCCATCCGGGGAGCCGTTGGGGTTCGCCGGATAGGTCTGCGCCGGCTGGCCGTGGTTGTCGATGTAACGGATCGCGATCTGGCCCGCCTCATGGCAGGCGGCAAGATCACCCGGCCCGGCAAACTGCGCGCGCCCCTCGCCATGCGAGGTCGGGATCAGCAGGCGGCTGCCCGCCATCCCCTGCAGGAGGACCGAACGCCCCTCGAGCACCTCCACCAGGCTCAGCCGGGCCTCGAACTGCTCGGAGAGGTTCTGCACGAAGCGCGGCCAGTGGGTCGTGCCCGGAATGATCTCGCGCAGGGATGAAAGCATCTGGCAGCCGTTGCAGACGCCGAGCGTAAAGGCATCCCGGCGCAGGAAAAATGCAGAGAATTCCGTGCGAGCCAGCGAATTGAACAGGATCGAACGCGCCCAGCCACCACCGGCGCCGAGCACGTCACCAAACGAGAACCCGCCGCAGACGACGAGACCACGGAAATCCCGGAGCCGGTAGCGCCCGGCGAGAATGTCCGACATGTGCACATCCACCGGCGTGAAGCCGGCGCGCAGGAAGGCGGCGGCCATTTCCAGCTGGCTGTTCACGCCCTGCTCGCGCAGGATCGCCACCTTCGGGCGCAGGCCCGTGGTGACATGGGGCGCCGCCGGATCCACCGCCGGATCGAAGGTCAGCCGCGGCGAGAGGCCAGGATCCTCCGGGTCCAGCACGGCCGCACGCGCCTCCTCGGCCGTCGCCGGATTGTCGCGCAGGCGTTGCATGCGGTAGCTCAGCTCCGACCAGGCGGCATGCAGCGTCCGGCGCTCGAATTCCAGCACGCTGCCACCGGCCTGCCGGATGAGAATGCGTGACCCCTCCATGACACGGCCGATGCACCGCGACCAGCCAGCCATGTCATGTGCAGCGAGGACCGCTTCCACACGCGCAATATCGGCCGCACGCACCTGGATCACGACGCCAAGCTCTTCGGCGAACAGCGCCCCGGGCAGGTTCGCGGCAGCGGGCAGTTCGATGTCGAGTCCGGCGCGGCCGGCAAACGCCATCTCGCACAGCGTCACAAACAGGCCACCGTCGGCGCGGTCGTGGTAGGCCAGCACCAGGTCCTGATCGCGCAATTCAGCCAGGCAGGCAGCCAGCTGGACCAGGCGACGGGGTTCATCGAGGTCGGGGGCTTCACCACCGGCAATGCCAAAAACCTGCGCAAGGCATGAACCGCCCAGGCGGTCACGGCCAGCGCCGAGGTCCAGCAGGTAGAGGACTGAATCGGGTTGCGGCGCGAGCTGCGGCGTCAGTGTGGCGCGCACGGTGCTGACCGGTGCAAAGGCCGAGACGATCAACGAAACCGGCGCCACCACCGACTTCGGCGCACCATGCTCCTGCCAGGCGGTGCGCATGGACAGCGAGTCCTTGCCGACCGGGATGGCAATGCGCAGCTCCCGGCAGAGCGCCGCCACGGCGCTCACCGTGTCGAACAGGGCCTCGTCCTCGCCGTTGACGCCGCTCGCCGCCATCCAGTTGGCCGAGAGCCGGACTTCGTCGAGGCGGGTGATGGCGGCAGCCAGGATGTTGGTGATCGCCTCGCCGACGGCCATCCGCCCGGATGCGGCCGGATCGGTCACTGCCAGCGGCGTGCGCTCACCCATGGCCATCGCTTCACCGGCAACGCCATCGAAGCCGAGCGCGGTCACCGCGACGTCGCTGACCGGCACCTGCCAGGGTCCGACCAGCTGGTCACGCGCCACCAGGCCACCGACGGTGCGGTCGCCGATATGAATCAGGAAGGACTTGTCGGCCACCGCCGGGAAACGCAACACGCGCTGGCAGGCTTCCGCCAGATCGATACGTGCGAAACCGGCCTGCGGCCGCACCCGCGGTGCTCGCGTGACTTTCTTGACGGTGCGCGGCGGCTTGCCGAGCAGCACCTCCAGCGGCATGTCCACCGGGGACTCGCCGAGCAGCCGGTCGCTGACCGTAAGCTGACGGCTGCCGTCCGTGCGGCCGAGCACCGCGAAGGGACAGCGCTCGCGCTCGCACACGGCGCGGAACCACTCGAGGTCCCCGGCCCCGATGGCGAGCACGTAGCGCTCCTGCGCCTCGTTGCACCAGATCTCCGCCGGCGA
>CAZQGA010000100.1:0-2347 GCA_964592735.1 uncultured Chromatiaceae bacterium
ACCGTATTCGGCGGCCTGCTGGTGATCGTCTTCATGGCCGTTTACTACCGCGGCTTTGGCCTGATCGCCGACATCGCCCTGGTCAGCAACCTGATCCTGCTGATGGCCCTGCTTTCGCTGCTGCCGACGGCGCTGTCGCTGCCGGGCATCGCGGGCGTGGTGCTGACGATGGGCATGGCGGTGGATGCCAACGTGCTGATTTACGAGCGCATCCGCGAGGAATTGCGCAATGGCAACACGCCGCAGGCGAGCATCGAGGCAGGCTTCGACAAGGCATTCAGCGCCATCGCGGATTCCAATATCACCACGCTGATCGCCGGCCTCGTCCTGTTTGCCTTTGGTACCGGCCCCATCAAGGGCTTTGCGGTGGTGCTGTGTCTTGGCATCGGCACCACCATGTTCACCGCGATCATCGTCAGTCGCGCCATCGTCAACGCAGTATTCGGTGGGCGGCGCCTCGAGCGCCTGCCGATCTAGCCGAACCAGGAGCCGCCGGACATGGAGTTCTTCAAGAAGGTTCCCAATATCGACTTCATGGGCAAGTCGACGTTGACGACGGTGCTGTCGCTGGTGCTGTTTGCGCTGAGCATCATTTCGTTCATGGTGCGCGGGCTGAACCTCGGCATCGACTTCACCGGTGGCGTGCTGGTGGAGGTGAGCTTTGCGCAGACCGCTGACCTCGGCATGGTGCGCAGCGAGATGCATGCGCTGGGCTTTACCGATGCCCAGGTGCAGAATATCGGCTCGTCCCGTGATGTCCTCATCCGCCTGCCGCCCCAGGCCGATGTCGACAGTGGCAAGCTCGGCCAGGAGATCATCGCCACGCTGCAGAAGGCCAATCCGGACGTGAATTTGCGGCGTATCGAATTCGTCGGGCCCCAGGTGGGCGAGGACCTCACGCTAAGCGGGATCCTCGCACTGGTGGTCTGCCTGGTGCTCATTGGCGTCTACGTCATGTTCCGGTTCCAGTGGAAGTTTGCGGCGGGTGCCATCGTCGGCGTCATCCACGATCCGATCATCACACTGGGCATCTTCTCGGAATTCGCCATTCCCTTCGATCTCTCGGTGATTGCCGCAGTGCTGGCCATCATTGGCTACTCGCTCAATGACACCATCGTGATCTTCGACCGCATGCGGGAGAACTTCCGTCGTGCCCGCGGCGTGGGGGTGGTGCCGGAGATCATGAACCGCTCGATCAACGAGGCCCTCAGCCGCACGATCATGACCCATGGCACGACGATGCTGGTCGTCATCGCGCTGCTGGTGTTCGGCGGGGAGACGCTGCGCAGTTTCTCCATTGCGCTCGCCATCGGCATCGTGATCTGCACCTACTCGTCGGTGTACTGCGCAGGCAGCACGGCCATGTACCTGAAGGTCACGGCAGCGGATCTCGCGCCGGTGAAGAAGGACAAGGCGGAAATCGACGCGCTGCCCTGAGGGCAGGCGGCGGCGCCGGATTGCCGGAGCCGGCGGCTTTGCTCAGGCCTGGAGATGCGGCTCGAGCAGCCGGTGCAGGGCGTCGTAGACCCTGGGTGAGCCGGCGATGACGTTGCCGGTCTCCAGGACATCCTTGCCGGGCGTCAGGCTGGCAACCCTGCCGCCGGCTTCCCGGATCATCAGCACACCGGCTGCGATGTCCCAGGGGCTCAGGCCGAATTCCCAGAAGCCATCGAGCCGGCCCGCGGCGACGTAGCAGAGGTCGAGCGCGGCCGAACCCGGCCGGCGCACGCCCGCGGTGTTTTCCATGACAGCCTGCAGCATCGGCATGTACTTCGGCAGCCATTCGGTGTTGCTGCGGTAGGGGAAGCCGGTGCCGATCAGCGAACCTTCCAGGCCGGGCCAGGCGCTGACGCGGATGCGGCGGCCGTCGAGCTGTGCGCCACCGCCGCGCGTGACGGTGAACAGCTCCTGGCGGCAGGGGTCGTAGACCACGCCGACTTCCAGCTGGTCGCGAACCTTGAGCGCGATCGACACGGAGAACACCGGGAAACCGTGGATGTAATTGGTCGTGCCATCGAGCGGGTCGATGATCCACACGAACTCATCGCCGGGGTGATTGCCGCTCTCCTCGGCGATGATGGCATGGTGGGGGTAGCGTTCGCGGATGCTGTCGATGATGGCTGCCTCGGCAGCCTGGTCGACCTGGGTGACGAACTCGTTGCGCGCCTTGCTGCGCACCTCGATGTCGCCGACGCGGTTGATGTAGCGCAGGGCCGTATCACCGCCCTTGCGGGCAGCCTTCACGGCGGTGTTGAGCAGGGCTTGCATGGTGGTTGCGGCCGGTCCGGGTGCGTGGCGGGGGCGCCATTCTAAGGCGGCGACCTGCTGCTGCCCACCCGCGAGGCTG
>CAZQGA010000100.1:2357-7426 GCA_964592735.1 uncultured Chromatiaceae bacterium
ACCGCTAAAATGTGCGGCCCTTGTGGCGGGAGCCGGCTTGTAATGCCGTCCGTACCAGTCCGATTCGTCCTCTGCGAACCCACCCATCCGGGCAACATCGGTGCGGCCGCCCGTGCGATGAAGACCATGGGTTTCGAGCAACTGGCGCTGGTGAATCCACCGGCGGGCCATCCCGACCCCGAGGCCCGGGCCCGTGCCTCGGGCGCGCTCGATGTGCTGGAATCGGCGACCGTGGTGACGAGCCTCGCCGGGGCGCTGCAGGGCTGTGGCCTGGTGATCGGCGCGAGTGCGCGACACCGGCGCCTCGGCATCCCGGAGCTCGACCCGCGTGAATGCGCGCAGCAGATCCTCATGGCCAGCGCCAGCGTGCCCGCCGCGCTGGTGTTCGGCACGGAGCGCTCGGGCTTGTCCAATGCGGAGCTCGATCTGTGCCAGGCCATCGTCTATATCCCGGCGAACCCCGCCTACAGCTCGCTCAACCTGGCCGCGGCCGTGCAGCTGCTCGCCTGGGAGCTGCGTGCGGCGCAGGGTGTTGCAGTGGCGGGTCCGCCGCCGGAGTCCCCGCCGGCCACTGTCGAGGACATGGAGCTGTTTTATGAGCACCTGCAGCGGGTGCTGACTGCCAGCGGTTTCCTCGACCCGGGCAATCCCCGCAATCTTATGCGGCGACTGCGTCGCCTGTTCAACCGGACGCACCTCGATCAGAACGAGCTGAGCATCCTGCGCGGCATCCTGGCGACGCTGGCACCCGGCTCAGGCGAGCGCCACTGGCGCGGTGTACCACCGCCTGGTGACGGGACGCCGTGACGATTTACCTGGATTATGCCGCGGCAACGCCGGTGGACCCGGAGGTCGTGGCGGCCATGGCCGCCGCGCTGGGTGACCCCGGGCTGCAGGCCAATCCAGCGTCGGCCCATGCGCCGGGGCAGGCAGCCCGTGCCCGTGTCGGGCAGGCACGGGGTGAGGTGGCGGCCCTGATCGGCGCGACTGCAGCGGAAATCACCTGGACTTCCGGGGCCACCGAATCCAATAACCTGGCCATCATCGGTGCCGCGCGGTTGCGTGCCGGTCGTGGGCGCCACCTGGTCACGGCGGGCAGTGAACATGTTTCCGTACTGGCTGCCTGCCGTGAACTGCAACGCCAGGGCTTTGCGGTGACGCGGCTGGCCACTGACCCACAAGGTATCGTCTCGCCCGCAGCCATCGCCGCGGCGATCCGCCCGGATACGACGCTGGTCTCGCTCATGCAGGTCAACAACGAGACCGGGGTGGTGCAGGACATTGCCGCCACCGGCGCGCTCTGCCGTGAGCGCGGTGTGCTCCTGCACGTCGATGCGGCGCAGGCGGCTGGCAGGGAGGCCATCGACGTGCATGCACAGGCCGTGGACCTGCTCTCACTGTCGGCGCACAAGATGTACGGGCCGAAGGGCGTGGGTGCGCTGTTCATCAGCCGGGAGACGGCGCGACGCGTGGAGCCGCTGCTCTTTGGTGGCGGGCAGGAACGCGGCCTGCGCCCCGGCACGCTCGCCACGCACCAGGTGATCGGCATGGGGGTCGCGGCACGCCTGGCGGCGGCACGCAGGGCAGAGGAGTGCGCCCGGCTTACGGTCCTGCGCGAGCGGTTGTGGGCAGGGATCGGCAGCCTGCCAGGCGTATTGCTCAACGGGCACCGGCAGCAGCGCGCCTGCCACATCGTCAACGTCAGCGTAGCGGGTGTGGAAGGCGAAAGCCTGCTTTGGGCGCTGCGCGAGCTGGCGGTCTCCAGCGGCTCGGCCTGCGCTTCCGACAGTGACGAGCCCTCTGCCGTGCTGCGGCTGCTCGGGCGCCCGCCCGGGCTGGCGCAGGCTTCCATCCGCTTCAGCCTCGGCCGGCCCACCTCGGCGGCGGATGTCGCGCACGCGGCAACGGTGTTCACGGCGGCGGTGACGCGCCTGCGGCGGCTCGCCCCGGCGGCCTGAGCCAGCCCGCAATCCGGCTGTCTGCCCATGCACTACCCGCCACTTGTACAGGAGCACTTCGACCGGCCGCGCCATGTCGGTCCGCCCACCGGGCCGGGCCGGGTGGGTCGGGGCGAGGCGGGTGAGGTCGCCGTGGGGGTCCACATCGTCATTGAGGCGCGCCTCGTGGACGGGCATATCGAGGAGGTCTGCTTTCGTGCCTACGGCTGTCCCTGGGTCATTGCGGCCTGCAGCCTGGTGACGGAGCGGCTCACCGGGGCACCGACTGCCGGTCTGCAGAACTTCGATCCCGTCGCCCTGGCCGCCGAACTCGACCTGCCCGCAGAACGGCTGGGCAGGTTCCTCATTCTTCAGGATGCCTTGCGGAACTGCGCAGCGGATTGGGATACTACGCAGCCCACCGGGGGTCAGCAGGCAGATGGCTGACCATTTTTTCTTTTGAATTTCAGGAAAATACAATGACTATTGAGAGAACTCTCTCGATCGTGAAGCCCGATGGCGTCCAGAAAAACCTCATCGGTGAGGTTTACCGGCGCTTCGAGCAGGCGGGCCTGCGCATCGTCGCCGCCCGGATGGTCCAGCTGAGCCAGGCCCAGGCCGAGGCTTTCTACGCCGTCCACCGCGAGCGGCCGTTCTACAAGGATCTCGTCCGCTACATGATCTCCGGTCCGGTCATCGTGCAGGTGCTGGAGGGCGAGAACGCCGTCGAGCGCAACCGCGAGATCATGGGCGCCACCGATCCGAAGAAGGCCGCCAAGGGCAGCATCCGGGCCGATCTGGCCGCCAGCATCGAGGAGAACGTCGTGCACGGCTCGGATGCCCCGGAGACCGCACGCAACGAAATCGCCTTCTTCTTTGCGCAGAGCGAAATCTGCCCGCGCACGCGTTGAAGGCACGATGACCGAGCCGGCCGTCAATCTGCTGGGACTGCCGCGTCGCGAGCTCGAGCAGCTGTTTGTCGGCATCGGCGAAAAGCCCTTCAGGGCACGCCAGCTGATGAAATGGATCTATGGCCGCGGCGTACTCGATCCCATGCGCATGACCGATATCAGCGCGGCGCTGCGCCAGGATCTGGCAACCCGCGCACCGATCGTGCTGCCGGCCATCACCGACGTGCAGGAATCGGCCGACGGCACCGTGAAATGGCGCCTCGACGCGGGGACAGGCCAGGCCATCGAAACGGTGTTCATTCCCGAGCCCGGACGCGGCACGCTCTGTGTCTCGTCACAGGTCGGGTGTGCGATGGATTGTTCCTTCTGCGCCACCGGCCACCAGGGTTTCAACCGCAATCTCGGTGCGGCGGAAATCATCGGGCAGGTGGTGCTGGCGCGGCGCGAGCTCGGCGATCCGGGCGGGCGTTCGCCCATCACCAACGTGGTATTCATGGGGATGGGCGAACCGCTCGCCAATTTTCGTGCCGTGGTGCAGGCCTGCAACCTGCTGGTCGATGATCTTGGTTGCAAACTCTCGCGCCGGCGGGTGACGGTGAGCACCTCGGGCCTGGTTCCGCAGATCCGTCGCCTGGCCCAGGAGGCGCGGGTCGCCCTGGCGGTGTCGCTGCACGCACCAGATGATGAGCTGCGCAGCGAGCTGGTGCCGATCAACCGCCGTCATCCCATTGCCGAACTGCTCGAGGCCTGCTGGGACTACGTCGAGGCGACCAACACCCATGAGATCACCTTCGAATACGTCATGCTCGCTGGCGTCAATGATTCCCCGGCGCAGGCCCGGCGCCTGGCGGCGCTGCTGCGCCACCGGCCGGCCAAGCTGAACCTGATTCCCTTCAATCCGTTCCCGCAGACGCGCTACCAGCGCTCAGCACCCGAGGTGGTGAACGAATTCCGCAATATCCTCTCGGCGGCGGGCATCGTCACCGTCACGCGCCGTACGCGCGGCGATGACATTGCCGCAGCCTGTGGCCAGCTTGCCGGCCAGGTCGACAACCGTGTGCTGGTCCCGCTCGGCAGCCGCAATGGCAGGCTGCAGGAGGCCACATGGCCGCTGTGAAATCCCGGATTGCCGGCAGCGCCACCGCGCTGCTCTGCTTTGTCCTTGCCGGCTGCATCTCCAGCAGTACCCTGCCTTCAGCTCCGGCATCCGAGAAGGAAGCCGCGCAGTACAACATGGATCTCGGCATCAGCTACCTGCGCCAGGGCGACCTCAAGACGGCGCAGGCCAAGCTCGAGAAGGCGGTTTCCCAGGATGGCAGCCTCGCTGCGGCATTCAGCGCGCTCGGCCTGGTCTACGAGCGCATGGGTGACATGCCGGCAGCGGAGAACAACTATCGCAAGGGGCTGTCGCTCGCGCCGGGCGATCCCGATGCACTGAATGCGATGGCGGCATTCCTCTGCCTGCAGAAGCAGGAGCCTGGTGAGGCCATGCGCTATTTCGACAAGGCGTTGGCCGTGCCGGAGTCAAGGTCGAAGTCGAACAAGGCGATGCTCTATACCAACGCGGGTCTGTGCGCCAAACGCATCGACCTGGAGCGGGCCGAAGGTTATCTGCGCAATGCGCTCGTTGCCGATCCGGGCTATCGCGAGCCCCTGTTGCAACTGGCCGACGTCAGCTTCGGGCGTGGCCACTACCTGCAGGCACGTGCGTTCCTGGAGCGTTACCTGACCGGCAGCCGCGCGACGCCGGATGCGCTCTGGCTGGGTTATCGCATTGAGACAGCGTTGGGGGAGGGTGCAGCCGCCAGCAGTTACGGCGAGCGCCTCAGGAAGGAATTCCCCACGGCCGTGGAAACGGCAGGATTGCTGGAGACTGAGCGCAATGGCCGATAGCGACGAACCGCAGCCTGCACAGCGTGCCCAGGCGGGCCTCGGGCTCGGTGAGCGCCTGCGCTCGGCACGCAAGGCGCGGGCCCTCTCGGTGACCCAGGTGGCCGAAGCCCTGCACCTTGAGGAGCCCATGGTACTGGCGCTCGAGGAGGAGTGTTTTGATGTCCTCGGTGCGCCGGTGTTCGTGCGGGGCCATCTCAGGCGCTATGCACAGCTGGTGGGGCTGGTACCTGATGCCGTGCTCGAGGCTTACCGGACGGCTGTGCCCGAGAGCGTCGCCCCGCCGTCCCTCGCACGGGCACGCATCGAGCCCGAGAGGGTGCGCATTGGC
>CAZQGA010000101.1:0-7425 GCA_964592735.1 uncultured Chromatiaceae bacterium
GCCGACCCTCTGCTCCCAAAGCAGATGCGCTACCAGACTGCGCCATGCCCCGATCTGCCGGCTGACCGGACTTCGTGCCCACTCATTATAGCGGCCCTGCGCTTGGGCCGCAGGATCATAAGGACGCACATTCACCACGTCAAATCCTGTGTGCCCGGCGCTGTTGCCTTGTGGAGCCCGCCGCGTCTGGTATGGTGTGCGCCGGAATCAGCCCTCCACCTCCAGGACGCTGCCGCTACAGCCCATGCCCGCACGACTCATCGACGGACGCGAGATCTCCCGGGAGATCCGTGCCGGAATCCGTGACCGCATCCAGGCTCGCCGGACCGCCGGGCACCGGCCACCCGGGCTGGCCGTGATCCTGGTGGGCCAGGATCCTGCCTCGAGCATCTATGTGCGCAACAAGCGCATCGCCTGCGAGGAGGTTGGCATCCTCGCCCGGGATTACGACCTGCCAGCCAGCACCAGCGAGAGCGCGCTGCTCGATCTTATCGGCAGACTCAACGAGGATCCGGCCATCGATGGCATCCTGGTGCAGTTCCCGCTACCAGGCCACATCAACGAGCCGGCGGTGATCGAGCACATCAGCCCGGTGAAGGACGTGGACGGCTTCCACCCCTACACCGTCGGGCGCCTTGCCCAGCGCATTCCCATGTTGCGCCCCTGCACACCCTTTGGTGTCATTACCCTGCTGCAGCGGATCGGAGTTGATCCGAAGGGTCAGCACGCCGTGGTCGTCGGCGCCTCGAATCACGTCGGCCGGCCACTGGCGCTGGAATTCCTGCTCGCCGGAGCGACTACCACCGTCGCCCACCGCTTCACACGTGACCTGCGCGGCTGCGTCGCCAGTGCGGACATTCTCGCCGTCGCTGTCGGCAAGCCACGACTGATCCCCGGGGGCTGGATCAAACCAGGCGCCGTAGTGCTCGACATCGGCATCACACGTCTGCCTGACGGCAAGCTGGCCGGTGACGTGGATTTCACGGCGGCCAGCGAGCGGGCAGCCTGGATTACACCGGTCCCCGGCGGCGTCGGCCCGATGACCGTGGCGATGCTGCTGCAGAATACGCTGGAGGCCGCCATCGCCGGCACCCGCCTGCTGGAAGTCGCGCCTGGCGAGCGCGCTGGAGTAGCCTGATGACCGTGCACCGCCCATCACGCCTCGCCTGGCTGACTGCCAGTCTCATCACAGTTGCAGGCGTCGCCCTGGCTGCCCCACCGCAGGTCCGCATTGAAACCAGCGCCGGAAACATCGTCGTGCAACTCGAGTCCGAGCGGGCACCGCTGTCCGTGCAGAACTTCCTCAAGTACGCAGCCGATGGTTTCTACGAAGGCACCATTTTCCACCGCGTGGTCACCGGCTTCATCATCCAGGGCGGCGGCTACCAGGAAGACATGATGCCAAAGCCGCCGCGCACCGCCATTCCCAACGAATCGGGCAATGGCCTGGCCAATCGCCGCGGCACCATCGCCATGGCCCGCACCACTGAACCGCACTCCGCCGACGCGCAGTTCTACATCAACCTGGCCGACAACGTGACGCTCGACCCCAAGCCGACTCGCTGGGGTTATGCCGTCTTCGGCGAAATCATCGATGGCATGGAAATCGTCGATGACATCGGCCATCGGGTGACGGCTGCACGCAGTGGCCAGACCGATGTGCCCATTCAACCCGTGGTGATCCGCAAGGTCGTCCTGCTTCCCGCCGCGGGTCCGTGACCAGCGCACTGTTCATTTCCGACCTGCACCTGGACCCGTCGAGGCCCGCTGCCACGGCCGCCTTTCGTGCTTTTCTCGCAGGTGAAGCCCGCGCCGCCTCCCACCTCTACATTCTCGGCGATCTCTTCGAGTTCTGGATTGGCGACGATGATGACCGGCCACTCGCCCGCGAAGTCAGGGACGCGCTGACTGTCTTCACCGGTGCCGGACACAGCTGCAGCCTGATTCGGGGCAACCGCGACTTCCTGCTCGGCCCGCGCTTTGCCGCAGCAACGGGTGTCCGCCTGCTGCCGGATCGTACGGTGGAGGACATCGCCGGCGAGCGGGTGCTGCTGATGCACGGCGACCTGCTCTGCACCGATGACCAGGCCTACCAGCGCTACCGTGCTCGCGTCCATAGCCCGCG
Source organism: uncultured Chromatiaceae bacterium (assembly GCA_964592735.1). Lineage (GTDB taxonomy): Bacteria > Pseudomonadota > Gammaproteobacteria > Steroidobacterales > QUBU01. The sequence continues at coordinate 2,126 of CAZQGA010000101.1, forward strand.
ACTACAACGGCTCTTTCTGACCCTGCCACGTTCCTGGCGGTGCGCCATCGGATCTGCAGGTCGCCAGCGCAGCCGTGAGCACGCCATCACCCGGCCGATGGAGTACCTGGACGTCAACACCGCGGCCCTCGCTGATGCCATGCGACAGTCTGGTGTGCACCGGCTGGTGCACGGCCATACCCACCGGCCCGCGATCCACCACTTCGACCTCGATGGGATGCCAGCCATCCGTGCGGTACTGGGCGACTGGTACGAACAGGGCAGCGTGCTGTCCTGGACTGCGGCTGGCCCGGTCCTGCGGTCACTGCCCCTCGACTGACACCGCTGCCAGGGCACGCGGCCGCCAGGCCAGCAACTCTTCCACGGACTGGAAACGATCCTCGGGCCGCTTCGCCAGCATGCGGTCGATGGCCGGCTGGAATCGCACAAGGCCAGCCGGCAGCGGTGGCACCGGCGCTTCACGGTGCTGGATGATGACCGCCATGGCCGACTCTCCCTCGAAGGGCCTGGTGCCGGTGAGCATTTCGTAGAACATCACGCCCAGGCTGTAGATATCACTGCGCTGGTCGACAAGGCTGCTATTACCCTGCTCCGGGCTCATGTAATAGGGGGTACCGAAAATCGCTCCGGTACCGGTGATGCCCGCCTTGAAATGGGCCTGCTTCGCGAGGCCAAAATCAATCAGCACCAGGTCACCATCCTCGCGGAACATGATGTTGGTCGGCTTCAGGTCCCGATGATAGATGGCCACGGCATGCAGTGCACCCAGAGCACCAGCCATGACCCGCATCCAGGCAAAGGCCTGTTCGCTGCTCATGCCTTCGATAATGCGCCGCTTGAGGCTGCCACGGCTGCAGTATTCCATGGCGATGTAGGCATGGTCATCCGCTATGCCCAGGTCGAAAATGCGCACGACGTTGGGATGATCGATGCGGGCAATGAGCTCATATTCCTGCAGGAAGCGGTCGAAATGCTTGTCGGTGCCTGCATCCGGCACCTGGCGCAGGACCTTCAGGACGAGGACCCGGCCACTCGTCCGCTCACGGCCCAGGTACACGGAAGAAATGTCACCATCACTCAGGCTGCGAATGAGCTCGTAACCGGGCAGTCCCGGCACGCTTCCGCCCATTGCAGGACGCACCCCGCCTGGCTCGACGCCCGAGTTGCTGCCTGTGAGCACCTGCTCGATCGCCTCGACCAGGCGTCCATGGCTCAGCGTTGCCTTGCTGATGTAGTCCTCGGCACCTGCCTTGATCGCAGCGACAACCTGGCGCTCGTCGCCATCACCAAGGAAAATCACCGGCGGGCAGCGCGGCACACGCCGCATCTGGCGCAGCCACTCAAGGGCATCACGATGGGCAGCAGGATGACCGAGGAGAATCACGTCGCAACCGGCGCCGGAGAAAGTCAGCGGCAGGCGACCGGAGACCAGTGGATCATAGAGCTGCATTTCCGCGGCCGGCCAGCGTGCCGTGATGTGATGTCCCAGGAGACGCCGGAAGTCTCCATGGTCGTCGATGATGAATATGCGTGGCGTGCCCACGTCCGTTCAGCCCCGGCCACGCAGGCGGGCATGCACAAAGCCGGTGTCAGGCTGCGCCCGCACGCGAGCGTGACGGGAACTCACCGACGCCGCCGACATCATCGTCATCCAGGCCATCCTCCGCCGGGGAGCCAGACCCTCTTTCCACATCATCGGAACGCATCGCCGCGAGCCGCGCCAGGTATGCCGGGGTAACGTCACCGGTGACATAGTGGCCGGAGAAACAGGACGTATCGAATTCAGCGATGTCCCCGTTGTCGTAGCGCACGGCCCGCACCAGATCCTCGAGATCCTGGTAGATGAGCCAGTCGGCACCAATCAGCCGCGCCACCTCCTCATCGGAGCGTCCGGCGGCCACCAGGTCCCGCGCTGCCGGCATGTCGATGCCGTAAACGTTGGGATAGCGCACCGGCGGCGATGCCGAGGCAAAGTACACGCGCCTTGCACCGGCTTCACGCGCCATTTCGATGATCTGCCGGGACGTGGTGCCACGCACGATGGAATCGTCGACCAGCAACACGTTCTTGTCACGGAACTCGAGGTCGATGGCATTGAGTTTGCGCCGCACCGACTGCTTGCGCAGGGCCTGTCCCGGCATGATGAAGGTCCGGCCAATGTAGCGGTTCTTGATGAAACCCTCGCGATACTTGACACCGAGCCGATGGGCCACTTCCAGGGCGCTGGTGCGGCTGGAGTCCGGAATCGGGATGACAACGTCGATATCGTGGTCCGGCCGCTCGCGCACAATTTTCTCGGCAAGGCGCTCACCCATGCGCAACCGCGACTTGTAGACCGAGATACGATCGATGATCGAATCCGGCCGTGCAAAATAGACGAATTCGAAAATGCACGGTGTATAGCTGCGCGGACCACCGCACTGGCGCCGATGCAGCCGCCCGCCAGCCTCGATGTACACAGCCTCACCTGCCGCAATGTCATCGATCAACTGGAAATCCAGTGCGTCCATCGCCACACTCTCGGAGGCGACCATATACTCCGGGCCCTGCTCGCTGTCCCGTCTGCCGAGGCAGATCGGCCGGATGCCGTTCGGGTCACGAAATGCAACGATACCGTGGCCGAGAATCATGGCCACCACCGCGTAACCGCCACGACAGCGCCGGTGTACGCCCGCCACTGCCGAAAAAACCGCATCCGGTGTCAGCCGGGGCCCATCCTGGCGCTGCAACTCATCAGCAAAGACATTGAGCAGTGCCTCCGTGTCAGAGCCCGTGTTCAGATGGCGCCGGTCGTGGTTCACCAGCAGGTCCTTGAGTTCGGCAGCGTTGGTGAGGTTGCCGTTGTGGGCCAGGCAGATGCCGTAGGGCGAATTGACGTAAAACGGCTGGGCCTCGGAGGAACTCGTGCAACCGGCCGTCGGATAGCGGGTATGGCCGATGCCCATGTTGCCCCTCAGGCGCAGCATGTGGCGCTCCTGGAATACGTCGCGCACCAAGCCGATGGCCTTGCGGCTGTAGAGGGTACCCTCGTGCTCGGTATTGATGCCGGCGGCATCCTGGCCACGGTGCTGCAACACCGTGAGGGCGTCATACAGGCTCTGGTTTACCGGCCGATGCGCCACGATGCCGACGATGCCACACACGCTGAACCGCTCCTAGCCGCCGATGCTGTCGGGTCTCCTGGCTGGAGGCTGCGGAGCCGACAGTGACCCCGGTTTGCCGAGTTCCTGTTCCGCAGCCTCCCGCAGGGCGTCCGCCACGGGAGCCGCATACGGTACCAGTTTCGACTCGCGCCACCAAGATTCCGTGCTGAAACCGGCCGCTTGCAGCAAGATCATCACGACGCCAACGAGCAGCGCCCCGCGCGCCAGCCCAAAAGCCATGCCTGCCGCACGATCAGGTGCACCCAGCCGGCCGCCGCGAATCACCATGGCAACGAGCCAGCTGAGGGTACCACCGGCAAGCAACACACCGACGAGCACGGCAAGCCGTGCTGCCCACAGGCCGAGCGCGGGGCTGTCGATCCACCGTGCCATGTAGGGCGCAGCCCAATCCGCATAGCGCCCCGCCGCCCAGATCGCCGCGACCCAAACTGCCAGGGACATCGCCTCCCGGAACAGGCCGCGAACCAGCCCGAGCACAGCTGAGCCCAGCACGATAACGATCAGGGCGTAATCCAGATAGGTCATGGGCCGCTCACTTTCATTGCGGTACGGCTTGTCCGGGGTGGCCTGCAGCAGCAAGGCGTCCGGCCAGTGACGTCGCTGCTTCACGCGAACTGGCCGGGCCGACACGAACCCGGTAAAGCGTGCTGCCCGCATGGGTCGAACTGCTGAGCACCGGTGAGAAGCCCTTGCTCCGGAGGTTTGCCACCAGCCGCTCGGCTTTATCCTTCTGGTTGAATGCACCCACCTGCACCAGCCAGCGCCCGCCAGCCACCACCGACCCCGCCTCCGGTACCGGTACCGGCTCCGGCCTGCGCGCCGGCTGGGAAATGGCAGCCGGCTTTTCCTCAGGCCCTGCCGAGGCCGGCTGGGGACCAGTGGCAGCGCCCGGCGGTGTCGCTGCGGCCGGCAGTTCGACCTCTTCAGCCACGACTGCCGGAGCGGTGGCCTCGGTCACGACAGGCAGGGACACCGCTGGTGGCACGGCCGCAGGGGGCGGTACCACAGGTGCTGGCGTAACGGCGTCAGCGCCACTGCGCAGGTCGATCGTATGGACACGCAACTCGTCGCTGCGCTGGCCCGGGATAGTTCCGGTGTCTACGGCGGGTTGCCGGCCACCATCAAGCAGCAACGGCCCGATGAGAACAAGTGCGAGCACCAGGACACCGGCACCGATCATCCGCTCCTGCAGTTTTCGCTCCATGGATCCGTGCCCTCAACCCGGCGGTCAGTATATGCCAAGCCACCGGAGCGCAGGCCCGACGACCCGGAAGGATCCGCAAACGATGATGCGACCGCCGGCCGGCGCAAGCCTGCGGGCCCGGGCCAGTGCATCGTCCACCGAATCAGCCGCGGTGACTGCTGATGCGCCGAGTTCGCGCAGCCGCGCAGCGATGCTCGCCCCATCACGTGCCCGCGGATCATCGACGCCGCAACTGATCCAGCGGGTGACGAGCGGCCCAAGCGACACGACAAAGGCATCGAGGCTCTTGTCACCGAGCAGGCCAATCACCACCGTGGCATCGGCCGCCGGCAGCGTATCGAGCTGCGCCCTCAGCGTTGCCACCGCCTGCGGGTTATGCGCGACGTCGAGTACCCACTCATGCTCGCGGTGCACCACCTGGAAACGCCCCGGCGGGCGCGCCCTGGCGATCAGCGCGTTGACGGGAGCCACATCAGCCAGAAGCCGGCTGTCGTACTGCTCGATGACAGCCAGCACCAGGCTGATGTTGCGCAGCTGGGCCGTTGTGGCCCAGGGTGGACGCTCAAGCCTGTCCAGGATCCGATGCGCCCCGCGCCAGGACCAGTACCCTTCTTCCGCAGCCGAAAAATCGAAGCCCGCACCAGGACTGCTCAAGGGCGCCCCGAGTCGGGCGCTGGCATCGAGGATGGCGTCGGGCACCGGCTGGTCACCGTAAAACGCAGGGCGTCCTGCGCGCAGGATGCCAGCCTTCTCGGCCGCAATCGCTGCCACCGTATTGCCCAGGAACTCCTGGTGATCGAGATCCACGGTCGTGATGAGGGCGAAGTCGGCATCGATGGCATTCACCGCATCCAGGCGTCCGCCCATGCCGACCTCGAGGACCCAGCAGTCGCAGGCCGCCGCCTCGAATGCCACCAGCGCCGCCAGGGTGC
>CAZQGA010000102.1:0-7408 GCA_964592735.1 uncultured Chromatiaceae bacterium
CTATTTCATGGCGCGCAACCACTGGCAGATCTACAAGCAGCAGGCCGGCGGCAAGATGACCGCCGGGCGCTGGGAGACGCTGCGGGTCGGGGAGGCGCCGCCCGGGGTGGTGGAGCTCGGCCTGAAGGCCGCGAATGCCATTGGTGATGGCTTCTATGGAGTCGACATCAAGGAAATCGGCGGACGTTACGTGGTGATGGAGGTCAATGACAACCCGAGCGTGGAGCGCGGCGTCGAGGACCAGGTGCTGGGCGATGCGCTCTACGAGGCGGTGATGCGGGTGTTTCGCACGCGCATCGAGGCGGCGCGCAGCGGCAACGGTCGCTGAGCAGGCGCATGCTGCATCTGTTCCAGGGCTACGGCATCGAGCTCGAGTACATGCTGGTCGATGCCGGCAGCCTTGATGTGTCACCGCAGGCGGACTGGCTGCTGGCCGAGGTCGCCGGCGACCTCACCGATGAATACGTCAGTGGTGATCTCGCCTGGAACAATGAACTCGCGCTGCACGTCATCGAGTTCAAGCTCAACGGCCCGGCGCCGGCTCTCGACGGCCTCGCGGTGCGCTTCCAGGCGGAAATCGGCAAGGCCAATGCCTTGCTCGCCGGCCGCGGGCTGATGCTGATGCCCACGGCGATGCACCCCTGGATGGATCCACTGCGTGAACTGCGCCTGTGGCCGCATGACAACCGCGAGGTCTACGACACCTTCGACCGGATCTTCTCCTGCCAGGGGCATGGCTGGGCCAACCTGCAGAGCATGCACATCAACCTGCCGTTCGCGGACGATGCGCAGTTCGCCGCATTGCATGCCGCAGTGCGCTTTCTGCTGCCGCTGCTGCCGGGGCTGGCCGCGAGCTCGCCCGTCATGGATGGGCAGCTGACCGGGATTGCCGACAACCGCCTGGCTGTCTATCGTGACAATTGCCGGCGCATTCCCGCCGTCACCGGTGCAGTGGTGCCTGAACCTGTTTACGGCATCGCCGAATACGAGAGCCGCATTCTCGGGCGCATCTACGCTGATCTGGCGCCACACGATCCACGCGGCGTGCTGGCGCGGGAATGGGTCAACGCCCGGGGTGCCATCCCGCGTTTCGAGCGCATGGCACTGGAGATCCGCGTGCTCGACGTGCAGGAGTGTCCGCGCATGGATCTCGCTTTTGCGCAGCTCATCGTCGCCACGCTGCGCTCGCTCTGCGGCGAGGCGCACATTGACCTGCCGTCCCTGCAGGGCTGGGATACGCGGGTGCTGGCCCGCTATCTCGAGGCGACCACGAGCACGGCCGAGCTTACCGGGATCCACGACAGCCGCTACCTTGCGGCGCTCGGCTACCCGGGCACGAGTGCGCGGGTGGTGCAGGTCTGGGGTTTTCTTGCCGAACGTGCTGCGCAGTCCGGGGCACTGGAGCCGGCGGCAGAGCGTGCGATCGAGCACTACCTGCGGCACGGTACGCTGGCGACGCGGATTGCCGCAGCACTGCCCCGCGAGCCTGGGCGTGCCGAACTCGGGCATGTCTACCGCCAGTTGTGCGACTGCCTTGCCGGGGATGAGCCCTTTGTCGCTTCCGCGCAGCGCTGAGCAGCGACGGCCGGCGCCGTTGCAGCTGCTGCTGACCTGCGAGCACGGTGGCAACACGGTTCCGGCTGCTTACCGGCCATTGTTCCGGGGCCAGCAACGTTTGCTCGACTCGCACCGGGGCATGGATATCGGTGCGCTCGATGCGGCGCGCCGGCTGCAGAAGCGGCTCGACGCCCCGTTGATTGCGGCCTCCGTCACCCGGTTGCTGGTTGACCTTAACCGTTCCGTCGGCCGCCGGGGGGTGTTTTCCGCACTGACACGCGTGTTGCCGCCCGCTGAGCGCAGCCAGATTCTGGCACACTACTACCACCCTTATCGCCGCCTCGTCCGGGACTGGATTGCCAGCTGTCTCGCCCGTGGCGAACGTGTCGTGCACCTCTCGGTGCATTCCTTCACGCCGCTGCTCGACGGGCAGCGCCGCACGGCGACGGTTGGCCTGCTCTACGATCCGGCGCGCAACGCTGAGCTCGCCCTGTGTCGTGCCTGGCAGGCGGGGCTCGCGGCGTGTCCGACGGGCTGGGTGGTGCGACGCAACCATCCCTATCGGGGTACGGCCGATGGCCAGGTGGTGGAGTTGCGGCGACGATTTCCCGCCAGCCGGTATCTCGGCATTGAGCTGGAGCTCAACCAGGCATCCTTGCACAGCCCGGTGAGCGCATCCGCCCTGGTGGCCGACCTGGCCGGCACACTGCCAGCGGCCGCAGCGACGCTGCTATAGTCCGCCGGGACCGGCATTGCCGTCGCAGTGGGTGTGGCGGCCTGATGGAGCAGGACATGCGCAGAAACCGGAAGACTTTCGTAACAGGGGTCATCGCACTGGTTGCCGTTGGCATCACCAGCCTTGCCCAGGCAGGGGCTGATGCGAATTACGAACCTGACCCGCTCGAGCCGGGGCGACACCCGATGATCGCACACGACCACAGCGAAGAGGCGACTGCCAGTCTTCGCGCCAGCATCCCGCTTTTCGCGGTGGTGCCCGAGCACACGCTGCACATGATCATGAACAGCATGCGGGCTGATTACGCCTGGTACATCAGCCCTGCGCAGGTGCGTGGCAAGGTGGGCGTGCTGCTGTTCAACCACGGTGTGAGCGAACCCGCCGACCAGGCCTTTCGGGTGCGCGTGATGCCACTGGCCGGGCGGCAGCCGACGGCCATTGCCTTCGGCATGGCCATGACGACGAGCCAGGCGGTGCAGGAGGCCGTGGCAGATCTCAATGCCGCCGGTGTCGAGACCATCGTTGCCGTGGATCCGGCGAGCAGCCGGCATAAATCACTCCACCGGCAGTGGGAGTACATCCTCGGCCTGCGCGGCCAGGCGGCCTACATGCCCGTTGCGCAGGTGGCCAGCAAGGCGCGCATCGTCATGGCGGAAACGGTCGACGACAGTCCGCTGGTCGCGGGGATCCTGCTCGACTATGCCCGCGAGCAGAGCCGGGATGAGCCGCGGGAAGCCGTGGTGATCATTGCCCACGGCCCGGAGGGCGAGGCCGATAACGGGCCTGATCTCGCCGAGGTACGCAAGCTGGCGGCCCAGGTGAAGGCGCGGAGCCGGTTTGCCAGCGTCGCGGCCCTCAATATCCAGGACGACGCGGTTCCGGAGATCCGTGCCGCCAACGTTGCGACCCTGCGCCGGATGGTCACCGACGCCCGGGCACAGGGCCACGATGTGATCGTGGTGCCCTACCTGATTAACGGCGGAGGCATTCAGTCGCGATTGCAGAAGGATCTCGCGGGGCTCGAGTATCGCTTCCAGGAGAAGGGCATCGCCGACCACCCGGGCTTCCTCGCCTGGATAGACCAGGTCATGCGCGATGCGCTGGCCCCGGCGACCGGGCAGCACTGACCACCTGTGCCGGCCTCAGTCCGGCGGGCGCCGCCGCCGCCGGATGAGCTCGCTCAGCACCGGCCAGACAGGCAGCAGGACCCCCAGCACGATCAGCGTCCAGTGGGTGAAGAGGCCAAGCAGGATCAGTGCGACGCCGCTGGCGATGGCGAAGGTCCAGCCGCCCATGGTCAGGGCCTGCCCCGTGCCGCATGCGGCGGGCACGGGACGATGAGTCCGGTCCGGGCCATCATGACAGCGTCTGCGTTCATGCCCTGAGCGGAATCCTGTCCTGTTCCGGCTGCGCATCACCGAACTGCAGTTCTGCCAGCCGTGCGTACAACGGGTCGCGTGCCACCAGTTCGTCGTGGGTGCCGATGGCGACGATGCGCCCGCCGTCCATCACCACGATGCGATCAGCCTTCAGCACGGTGGCGAGCCGGTGCGCGATGATGATGGTGGTGCGGTTCTCCATCAGCCGCTCAAGCGCCTCCTGCACGAGACGTTCGTTTTCCGCGTCGAGTGCGCTGGTGGCCTCGTCGAGCAGCAGGACCGGCGGGTTCCTGAGGATGGCCCGGGCGATGGCGATGCGCTGGCGCTGTCCGCCGGACAGCCGCGTGCCGCGTTCACCGAGAAAGCTGTCGTACCCCTGGGGCAGCTCCCCGATGAAACCGTCGGCAACCGCGGAAGCCGCCGCAGCCTCCACCTCGGCATCGCTGGCCGTGGGCCGCCCGAAGCGGATGTTGTTGCGGGCGGTGTCGCCGAAGATCACCGTCTCCTGCGGCACCAGGCCGATGCGTGCGCGCAATTGCGCCGGATCGGCCCGGGTGATGTCCACGCCGTCCACGAGGATGCGGCCTGCCTGCGGGTCGTAGAAGCGCAGCAGCAACTGGAAGGTGGTGCTCTTGCCGGCCCCGGAGGGGCCGACGAAGGCCACCCGCTCACCGGGATGGATGTCGAGGCTGAAGCCGTCGAGCGCCCGCCTGCCCGGTCGTGACGGATAGCTGAAACCCACCTCCTCGAAGCGGATGTGTCCGCGCCCCGTTGCCGGCAGGGGCAGCGGATCCGCCGGCGCCTGCACGGCGGGGCTGGCATCGAGGAGTTCGACGATGCGCTCGGTGGCGCCTGATGCACGCTGGACCTCGCCCCACATTTCCGTCAGCGTGCCCGCCGAGGTTGCGGTGAACATGGCATAGAGCAGGAACTGCGCGAGCTGACCGTAGCTCATGTCGCCGGTGAGCACGGCGCGGGCACCGATCCAGATGACGAAGGTGATGCCGCCGAACACCGCGGTGAAGGTGATGAAGGTCATGAACGCGCGCACCCGCGTGCGGCCGATGGCGGTGGTGAAGCTGGCTTCGACGGCGGCATGGAAGCGCGCCGACAGCGCCGGCTCCGCTGTGAATGCCTGCACGATCTGCACCGCGTTCAGCGACTCGCTGGCAAGTGCACTGGTGTCCGCAATGCGGTCCTGCGCGGCGCGCGAGAGGCTGCGCACCTTGCGCCCGATGAGGATCACCGGCGCCATGACGGCGGGAATGAACAGCACGATCACGCCCATCAGCCGGATGTTCGTGATGGCGAGCAGCACCAGCGCGCCGGGCAATTGCACCAGCGAGCGCAGTACCATGGAGAAATTCACGCCGGCGATGGACTGGATCAGGGTCGTGTCGGCGGTGAGCCGCGAGAGCACCTCGCCGGTGCGGGTTACCTCGAAGAACGCCGGATCGAGCCGGATGACGTGGGCGTAGATGCGGTCACGGACATCGGCGACCACGCGCTCGCCGATCCATGCGAGCAGGTAATAACGCAGCGCCGCACAGGCGCAGAACGCCACCACCAGGGCGGCGAAGCCGGCGAAGTAGAGGTTGATCCGGGCGCCATCGCCGGCGCCGAAGCCCTGGTCGATGACGTACTTGCCGGCGACGGGCAGGGACAGCATCAGGCTGGAGGCCGCCAGCAGGGCGAGGATCGCCAGGACGAGGGTGCGGCGGTAGGGCCGCAGGAAGGGCAGCAGGGCGAGCAGCGGGCGCAGGGACCTGCCCTTGGGCCGGTTGCGTGCTTCTTCTTCCGGGCTTGCCATGCGGTCAGGCCAATCCGGCGCCGGTCATGCCGGCCGTCAGGCGGCGTGGCCGATGCCGAAGCTGCCGGACAGATAACGACGGATGTCGGCTTCGCGGCCGATGAAGCGGCGGCCTTGCGCTTCCTGCACCTCGATCCCGGCGTCGAGGATGCGACGGCCGTCGGCCAGCACCAGCACCGGGCAACCCTGGTTGGCCTCCCCCAGCAGCGCGATGAGCTCCGCGCGCGGCCGCGGGAAGTCGACGTAGCGCACATCGAGCTTGTGGCGCAATTTCGGGTAGTAGGAGAGGACGCCCTCCACCAGTGCACAGTCCGGACAGTAGAACGGGCCCTTGTCGCCGTTGTGGAAGTCCGGCTTCAGCAGGAACAGCGTGTCCTTGGTCATGCAGGCTCCTTGCGTGTCAGGCTGGCAGGCGTGCGGCGCGCTTGCGGTCGATTTCGGTAAGCAGCTTCTTGCGCAGGCGGATGCTGGTGGGCGTGACTTCCACCAGCTCATCGTCGTCGATGAATTCCAGCGCCTGCTCCAGCGAGAAGCGGATCGGCGGGGTCAGGATGATATTTTCATCGGAGCCGGCTGCGCGGATGTTGGTCAGCTGCTTGCCCTTGGTGGGGTTCACGATCAGGTCGTTGCCGCGGCTGTGGATGCCGATGACCATGCCTTCGTAGACGGCCTCGCCGTGGCCGATGAAAAGCCGGCCCCGCTCCTGCAGGTTGAACAGCGAATAGGCCAGGGCCTTGCCGGCGACATTGGACACCAGCACGCCATTGATGCGCTGGCCGATGGCGACCGGCACCCGCGGTGCATAGCGTTCGAAGACGTGGTAGATCAGCCCGGTGCCCGTGGTGGCGGTCAGGTATTCGGTACGAAAGCCGATGAGCCCGCGGGCAGGGATGCGGTAGTCCAGCCGCAGCCGGCCACGGCCGTCAGGCTGCATGGCGAGCAGCTCGCCCTTGCGTTCGGCAAGGCGGCTCATCACGGCGCCCTGGTGCTCTTCGTCGAAATCCACCGTGAGCTGCTCCCAGGGTTCGCAGCGCACGCCGTCGATCTCGTGCTCGATGACTTCCGGGCGCGAGACGGCCAGCTCGTAGCCTTCGCGACGCATGTTCTCGATGAGGACAGAGAGGTGCAGTTCGCCGCGGCCGGAGACCTTGAACTTGTCGGCATCCTCCGTCTCCTCCACCCGCAGCGCCACGTTGTGCAGCAACTCCTGGTCGAGGCGGGCGCGGATCTGGCGGCTGGTGAGGTACTTGCCCTCGCGGCCCGCGAATGGTGACTTGTTGACCTGGAAGGTCATGCTGATGGTGGGCTCATCCACCTGCAGCGGCGGCAGTCCTTCCGGTACGTTGCGGTCACAGATCGTGTCGGAGATGTGCAGATCGGCGATGCCGCTGAAGCTGATGATGTCGCCTGCGCTGGCAGACTCCACCGGCGTGCGCTTCAGTCCCATGAAGCCGTAGATCTCGCCGAGGCGGGCCTGGCGGACGCCGCTGTCGGCAGCAACCACGCTGACTGCCGTGTTTGGCGTGATGGTGCCGCGGGTGACACGACCGACGCCGAGTACGCCGACGTAGGAGTCGTAGCCAAGGCTCGAGACCTGCAGCTGCAGCGGGCCGTCTGCATCCACTGCCGGCGGGGGCACGTGGGCGATGATCGCTTCGAACAGGGGCGTCATGTCGCCTGCGCGTACGTCGGCCGTCCTGCCGGCGTAGCCATTGAGCGCCGAGGCGTAGATCACCGGGAAGTCGAGCTGCTGGTCCGTGGCGCCGAGGCGGTCGAAGAGGTCGAAGGTCTGGTCGAGTACCCAGTCGGGGCGGGCGCCGTCGCGGTCGATCTTGTTGATGACGACGATGGGAGTGAAGCCGCGGGCGAAGGCCTTCTGGGTGACGAAGCGCGTCTGCGGCATCGGCCCGTCGACCGCATCGACCA
>CAZQGA010000103.1:0-7363 GCA_964592735.1 uncultured Chromatiaceae bacterium
CTGAGAGAATGCCTTTCCCAGCCAGGACAAGAAAGCGCACATGGAATGGTTGACCGACCCATCCATCTGGATGGGGCTGACGACCCTGGTGATCCTGGAAATCATCCTGGGCATCGACAACCTGGTGTTTATCGCGATCCTGGCGGACAAACTGCCCCCGGGCCAGCGCGATCAGGCCAGGCTGCTCGGGCTGGGGCTTGCCCTGCTGATGCGCCTGGGCATGCTCGCGGCGCTGTCGTGGATCATGCAGCTGACAGCGCCCCTGTTTGCCGTGCGTGGTCATCCACTCTCGGGGCGTGACCTGATCCTGCTTGGCGGCGGCCTGTTCCTGCTCTTCAAGGCCACCACCGAACTGCACGAACGCCTGGAAGGGCAGGGGCATGGCGATGGTACGCAACAGCTGCGGGCGGGCTTCGGCATGGTCGTCGCCCAGATCGTCGTCCTCGACGCCGTGTTTTCGCTGGATTCGATCATCACCGCAATCGGCATCGTCGACGATCTGTCGGTGATGATGGCTGCGATCGTCGTGGCGATGGCGGTGATGATGCTGGCGAGCAAGCCGCTCACCCGCTTCGTCAACCGCCATGCTACCGTGGTGATCCTCTGCCTGGGTTTCCTGCTGATGATCGGTTTCAGCCTGGTCGCCGAGGGCTTTGGCTTCGGGATTCCAAAGGGCTACCTGTACGCCGCGATTGCCTTCTCGATCATGATCGAGGGTTTCAACCAATGGGCAGCCTTCAATCGCGACCGCTTCCAGCGCAGGCTGCCCTTCCGCCAGCGCACGGCCGAGGCCGTCATCCGCCTGCTCGGCTCGCGTCCTGTCATCGGCTCGCTTGCCACAGGCGGGCTGGATGCTCCACCGGGCGGGTTACCGCAGGAAGCGGGCCTGGCCGCAGCCGAGCACGACATGATCCGCAGCGTATTGACGCTGGCGGAGCGATCGGTGGCGAGCGTGATGACCGCGCGCCCCGACATCAAGTGGATCGACAGCCGGCGCGATCTCGCGGAGGCCACCAGAAATCTGGTGCAATTCCCCCACGCGCGCACGCTGGTTTGTGACGGGAGCCTCGACAACCTGCAAGGGGTCGTCCAGAGCCGGGACCTGCTGGCCGGCCTGCTTTCCGGCCAGCCATTTTCGCTGACCGAATATCTGCGCGAACCGGTGGTGCTGCCGGCATCCACCACGGCACTGCAGGCACTCGAACGCATCCGCGAGCATCCCGTGCCGCTGGCCGTCGTGGTGGATGAGTACGGCAGCGTGGAGGGCCTGGTCACGGCCAACGATCTGCTGGCCACGATTGCCGGTGATCTGGCCGACACCCGCGATGCGGACCACGGCGCCGAACGGCAGGCGGATGGCAGCTGGATCGTGGATGCTTCGCTGTCGATGGAGGATCTGCAGCGTGCCACCGGCGTCATGCTCGAACGTGATCCAGCCTATGTCACGCTCTCCGGCCTGTTCCTGCACCGGCTCGAACGCCTGGCCAGGGTGGGCGACCGCATCCAGGTGGGCGATTGGCAACTCGAGGTGCTGGGCCTCGAGCGTCGCCGGGTCAGCAAGACCCGCCTGTCACCAATCGGGCCAGGCCCCTAGATCGGCAGCTTGTCGAGCACCGGCCGGGTGTCCGGGCGCACGCCGCGCCAGATAAAGAAGGCTTCCGCAGCCTGCTCGACCAGCATGCCCCAGCCCTGCCAGGCCTGCCTGGCGCCGAGCCGCCGGGCCCAGCCGATGAACGGCGTGCCGGTCATGGCGTAGGAGAGGTCGTAGCAGGTCGTTTCCGGTCCGATCGTCGTCGCTGGGATCGGCGGTACATCACCCTGCAGGCCCGCTGCGGTGGCATTGATCACCAGGTCGTAGGCCGGGCCGGCAAGTTCCTCGAAACGATGGGTGGCGATGCTGCCGAGGCGCTCGAAGTGGGTCGCCAGTTCGCGGGCACGCTCGATGTTGCGGTTGGCTATGCACAGTTGCGCGGGTCCGCTGCCCAGCAAGGCCGGGACGATGCCACGAGTGGCACCGCCGGCACCGAGGATCAGGATGCGGGCGCCCTTGAGTCTGACGCCGAGATTGTCCCTGAGGTCAGTCAGCAGCCCGACGCCATCCGTGTTGTCGCCGTCGAGGCGGCCGTCGGCGTCGACGATCACGGTGTTCACGGCCTGCGCCAGGTGCGCCCGGTCGGTGAGCTGGTCGACCAGCTGCGCCACCGTTGCCTTGTGTGGCACCGTGACGTTGAGGCCGCGGATGCCCTCCCGTGCCAGGGCCTTCAGTCGCGCTTCCAGGTCTTCTGGAGCGACATCAAAGGCGTCGTAACTCATGTCCTCGCCCGTCTGCGCGGCAAACAGGCGATGGATCACCGGTGATTTGCTGTGGCTGATGGGGTGGCCGATGACTCCGTAGCGATCCGTCATGAGTAACCTTTTTCCACGCTTCGTCGAGGCCCTATCTTAATACGCAGCGGAACAGCCTATCGCCGCATCTTCTACGGCGGTGTGGCGATTTCCACCAGTGTCACCGCCAGGTCGTGCTCACCGTCACCGTGGGTGGCGAGCCCGAGGTAGAGTTCGCCCGGCGCCAGCCCGGTCCAGCCGAGCGTGATCTCCGCGCTGGCACCGGCGGTCGCGGCGACTGGCGTACTGAGCAGGCTGAAGCCGCCGGGGCCTGGAGCATCGTCCACCATCCACACGCCCACTTCATAGTGGGCGCCCGCATCGCCCGCGAGATCGTCGACCCGGTAGCCGTGGACGTCGATCAGGTATTCCCCGGGCTGCGGATCGAGCAGGTCGATCACCTCCGGGGTGGCCTCGCTGGCGCTCGCGAGGACGCGCTCGTTGTGGGGACAGCTGGCGTCCGGGCAGTGCAGGTAGAGGTCGAGGTCGTCGTCATGTCCGGCATCGGTGGCATCCAGGGCCACCCGCAGGTAGCGCGTGCCGGCCGGCACGTTGATGCGATGGCGGCGGATGAAGTCGGGCAGTGCCGCTTCATCGGGCTGGATCGTGTAGAGCTTGAGTGGATCGTCGATGACCATACCGGTATGGCTTTGCGGTGCTGCCAGCCCGGACAACTGCAGCAGGTAGGCGCCGTCATAGCCGAAGTCGACATGGATCGTGGTGTTGCCTGTTGCTGCGTGGCCCGCCACGGCAGCCGGCACGCCGAGCGCTGCGGGTGCCACCACCAGCGGGCTGCGTACCTGGTGTCCGGCGCTGCCCCAGGTGAGCGAGCCGAAGCGAAAGTCGGGCAGCATGGCCGCCGCGCTGAAGTAATCCACGCGTCTGGCATCGCCACTGCTGGTGAATGTCACGGTGTAGTCCGTACTCTCGCCGGCAGCGAGAGTGAGCGTGGCCGGCTCCACGGCCACGGTGATTCCGGCCGGTGCCGTGACGGCCACCTGGTATGTGTCGGCCGGACCGGTGTTGGTTACGCGCCGGTGGATGCTGCGCGAGTGCACGACGGCATGACTGGTAATGGATGGCAGGTTGAGGTCGTCGGCGGCCATTGAGTAGCCCGCTGCGGCAAGCGCCGCACAGTGTTCTTCATCGGCATCCGGCAGGCCGATACCGCAACCGAAGGCGTCGTAGCCATTGCGGTCGATGTCATAGATGAGCCCCGGATTCATGGCCAGGTCAGGGACGATATGGCCTGCGCCGAAATCGAAGGGATCGGCGGCTGTCGTGCCATCATCCTTCACGACGTCCTGCCGTGCCGTGGTCATCAACGCGGAGCGTAGTGCCGCCGGACTCCACCCGGGGTGTGCCTGGCGCAGCAGCGCAGCCACGCCAGCCACATGCGGCACGGCCATCGAAGTGCCGGAGAGGTACTGGTAACGTTCGCCGCGAACGCCGTTGGCGACGTCCGGTGTCTGCGCCCCGAGGATATTTACGCCTGGCGCGGTGACATCGGGTTTGAGGATGGCGAATACATTGGCATTGGGCCCGCGCGCGGATTGGCCGTACATGATGTTGCCGGGATCCGGCCGGCTGGCCACCAGGCCCTTCTGCAGGGTGATCTGCAGCGCATCGCCGGCTGCCAGCCGTGCGACGAAGGATGCGCCGTCGTTCCGGCTGATCATGACGGCCGGGATGGTCACGCTTGCGCGCCTGCCCGTCATGGTGATTGGTGCGCCATCGTCATCATCATTGCCGTAGACGACTACGGCGATGGCGCCTGCATCCGCCGCATGGCCAACTTTCACCTGGAAGTCGCAGGAGCCGCGGCGTACCAGGGCAATGCGTCCGCTGAGCGGGCTGCCGCCTGCCAGCGGCGTGCAGGCGTCGGCGGCGGTGACCAGCTGGCCGCTGACCGGGCCGGTATCACGCAAGGCTGGCGTGAAGGCGGCTTCCTTCAGCGGGAACTCACCTGCGGCTGTCGCAGGGGCGGTGACGCGCAGGATTTCATCGTAGCGTGTGCCGGCACGGCTCGAGGCAGCCACCGCGAGGACCCAGGGTGCAGTGGCCGGGGATTCGACACTGGCAGGTGCGGGGCCGCCGTTGCCCGCTGCGGCGACCGCAAGGATGCCAGCCTGTGCGGCGGCCAGCAGCGCCATGGCATCGGGGTCGCCTGGTCCGCCGTCGCCGGTGCCAACCGAGTAATTGATGATGTCGACGCCGTCGGCGATGGCGTCCTCGATGGCCCGCTGCAGGTCCGACATGGCGCAGCGGGCCCTTGTGGCGCCGGGTTCGAGCCAGCAGGCCTTGTAGACCGCCAGGCGGGCGCGGGGGGCCATGCCGCTGATGGGAGCGAGGGTGGTATCGCCGATCGTCGCCTTGACCTGGCCGCCTGCGGCGACCGAGGCAATGTGTGTTCCGTGCCCGTCGGCATCGAGAGGGGAGAGGACTTCTTCCGGGTCCATGCGGTACATCTGGCGAAAGCCGCGGGCGTAGAAGCGTGCCCCGATGAGCTTGTTGTTGCACGCATCGGCCGGGAAGTACGGGCCTGCCTCGCAGCGGCCGTGCCAGTCCTGCGGCGGCGTGTAACTCATGCGATAGCGCGGCTTCCTGAAACGGTGGCAGAGCCAGGCGCCGAGCATCGAGTCCTCTGCCCAGCTGCCCCGGCACAGGCGCGGCCGCGGTCGTTCCTCACGGTCGGCGAAGCTGGGATGCCGGGGGTCGATGCCGCTGTCGATGATGCCGATGACGACATCTTCCCCCGTCAGCCCGCGTGCGCTGCGCAAGCCGTCACCGGCATCGAGCAGCCCGAGAAACTGGCCGCTGGCATTGGTCTGCAGGGACCTGGCGCGATCGGCGGTGACCCGCTGCACGGCGGGGTGGATGCGCAGCCGGGCGGCCTGCTCGACGGTCAGCTGTGCGGCGAAGCCATTGAAGGCGAGTTTGTAGCTGTAGAGCTTGGCGTTGGGAGCGTCGATCTCGGCCAGCAGCTCATCGTGGCTGGCAACCAGAGTCGCACCGTAGCCGGAGACGGCCGGCGAGCGCGGATCAAAGCGCCCCTGTCCGACACGCCGGTCGCCCGCTGCGGCATCGATGGCCGGTGGTGCACGCAGCTGCACGATGTAGACGCGGGTCGCCTCCGCTTCTGCCTCGGGCGGTACCGGCTCATCCGCCCGGGCAGTCGCTGCGGACAGTCCGGCCACCAAGGCGGCTGGGATCAGCAAGCTGGCGAGCAGGCGTCGGAGCGTGGAAAGCTGTATGGGGTGGCTGTGCTGCATGAAACGCCACGGGGCTCAGGGGACTGAGAATGCCGCTTGCCAGTTGTTTCCTTATTTTTTGCAACGGCTTGGCCGCAGTTATTCATGCGGTCCATGGCCGATATTACAGAATCCCGTGCCTGGACGTCAGCAGCCCCGGTTGTGAGGGCTGTTGCGAGCCTACCCGGGGCGCAGCACGGCGCCCGTGGCCGCATTGCGAATCTCACTGGGCCGCCGTTCACCGCCGGCCGCCCCGGCGACGACGAGGTCAAGCTGTGGGCCGAGGCTGCGGCGGACAGCCAGGGCCGTGCGGGCTGGCGGGCGACCATGCCGGTTGGCGCTGGTGGACACCAGCGGGACGCCGGACAGTTGGCAGAGGGCTGCGGCGACCGGGTGGGTTGTTACCCGGACGGCAAGGGTCGGGCGATCGCCCGTCAGCAGCGGATAGGCGAGTGGGCCTGTACGAACCACCCAGCTGACTGGTCGTGCGGCGGCTGCGGACAGACGCTGGCGTTCGGCCGGTGTCGGCGCGATCCACCCCTCGAGCTGGTCCCAGCCAGCGGCGATCAGGATGAAGCCCGCTGCGGCCGGCCGTCCTTTGATGGCGAGGATCCGCAGGACTGCGGCCTCGGCCGCCGGATCACAACCCAGGCCGAAGACGGCTTCGGTGGGGTAGGCAATGACACCGCCCGAGCGAATGACCCGGGCGGCCTGGCGAAGCGGGAAAGCCGGGAACACGACCGGGGCCGGTGGCTAGCCCGGGGCGTCTGCCGGGGTCTTGCCCCTGATGGCTGGCGCACGCTTCGTCGCCCGGGGCTTGCGCGGCTTGGCGCCCACCGGACTCTTGGCAGCGCTCCGCTTCGGGGGCTTGGCCGCCTTCTTCGGCTTGTCCTCGCCGGCGGGTTTCTCCGCAGCGGCCTTGCGGCCGCGGAAACCGCGCTTGCCCCGCGGGGGCGCCGCGGCCAGCAGCTCGCGGCATTGCACGAGCGTCAGGCTCTTCGGGTCCTCGCCCTTGGGAATGCGCGCATTGCGTTCCTTGTCGGTGATGTACGGTCCGTAGCGGCCATTGAGCACCTGGATGCCGGCGTCGGGGAAATCGAGGATCAGGCGGTTGGCGTCGGCGACCTTCTTTTCCTCGATCAGCTCCAGCGCGCGCTCGAGCGTGACCGTGTAGGGGTCGTCGGGCGGCTTGATGGAAACGTATTTCTTGCCGTACTGCACGTAGGGGCCGAAGCGCCCGACACTTGCCTGCACCGGCTCACCCTCGGCCGTGCTGCCGAGCTTGCGCGGCAGCTGGAAGAGCGCCAGCGCCTCGACCAGCGTGAGGGTCGCCATTTTCTGCCCGGGGCGCAGCCCGGCGAAGCGCGGCTTTTCCTCGTCATCCTTGGTGCCGATCTGCGCGAAGGGACCGAAGCGGCCCATGCGCACGGAGACCGGTTTGCCGGATGCCGGGTCGATGCCGAGCTCGCGTGCCTGGGCCACCATCTCGCGCGTGACGCTGGTCTCCTTGTCCTTCACCAGGGTTTCGAAGGGTCGCCAGAACTCGTCGAGGACCCGCACCCAGTCACGCTCGCCGCGGGAAACCTCGTCGAGCTCATCCTCCATGTGGGCGGTGAAGCCGTAGTCGACGTAGCGCGTGAAGTGGTCGGTGAGAAAACGGTTGACGATGCGACCGATGTCCTTGGGGATGAAGCGCTTGCCGTCCACCTCGATGTAGCCGCGGTCCT
>CAZQGA010000104.1:0-7352 GCA_964592735.1 uncultured Chromatiaceae bacterium
ACGCGCACGCCCTCGATGGTGAGGCTGGTCTCGGCGATGTTGGTGGCGAGCACGATCTTGCGCTCGCCGGGGATGCTCGGGCGAATGGCGCGATCCTGCTCTTCGCGCGGCAGGTCGCCGTACAGTGGCAGCACGGCGGTGCCCCGCGGCAGCGGGGCGAGGGCGAGCGCGGCGGCGACCCGGCGGATCTCGCCTGCACCAGGCAGGAAGACGAGGATGTCGCCGGATTCTTCCGCAAGTGCGCGCAGCACGGCTGCGGTTGCCAGCCGGTCGGGGTATTCGTCGGTCGGACGCGGCAGATAGCGTGTCTCGACGGGATGGGAAAGGCCGGGCGCGCTGATGACCGCCGGGGTTTCGAGCAGGCTGGCGACGGCGGTCGTGTCGAGGGTTGCCGACATCACCAGGATGCGCAGATCCGCGCGCAGGTGGCGCTGCGTGTCGAGCACCAGGGCGAGACCGAGGTCGGCCTGCAGGCTGCGCTCGTGGAACTCGTCGAAGATGACGCAGCCGACGCCTTCGAGCGCCGGATCGTGCTGCAGCTGCCGCGTCAGGATGCCTTCGGTCACCACCTCGATGCGGGTGGCCGGGCCGACGCAGCTGTCCATCCGCATGCGGTAGCCCACCGTTGCCCCGGCACGTTCGCCACGCAGCATGGCGATGCGGTCTGCCACCGCACGGGCGGCCAGCCGCCGCGGTTCGAGCGTGATGATGCGCTGGCCGCCGAGCCAGGCGGCATCGAGCAACGCCGGGGGCACGCCAGTGCTTTTGCCGGCACCAGGTGGCGCATGCAGGACGACGTTGCGGTGTTCATCGAGCGCGGCCAGCAGCGCCGGCAGGGCTGCATCGATGGGCAGGGATGGGGCATTCACGCCGTGCATTCTAGTCGCCGGACCTGCTTGCCTGATGCCCGCGCTGCAGTCATGCGTGGCAAGGCAGAATCACCGCTGGATCGTGATATCGCATAATGGGCCCGCCCGCCGCCTTCCGGCCTGGATGACCCCCGGCATGAGTTCCGCAAACCCTTCCATAACGGCACAGCCCGCCTCGGCCATCGAGATCGCGCACCTGCGCATCTGCACGGCGCAATTCCACGCGCAGCTCGAGCCCGGCAAGGCCGTCGTCGAACCACCGCAGATCACGGTAACCGCAGGTTTCGCCCAGCAGCCCCTGCAGGATGGCTTTTTCACGGCGATGCTGGAATTGCGCGTGGTGGGGGTGGCGGGAGCCGAGCCCTTGTTCACGGCGGCTGCGGCGCAGGGCGCCGTCCTGAAGGCTGCCGGCATGGCGGCTGATGCTGCGGCGGCGCTGGTGGCCCGCGAGGCA
The DNA here is from genome assembly GCA_964592735.1 of uncultured Chromatiaceae bacterium. Classification (GTDB taxonomy): domain Bacteria; phylum Pseudomonadota; class Gammaproteobacteria; order Steroidobacterales; genus QUBU01. The sequence continues at coordinate 1,324 of CAZQGA010000104.1, forward strand.
CCGGGGCTGGTCTACCCCTATGCGCGGCTGGCACTGGAAGACCTGTTCGAGGGCAGCCAGTTCATCGGGTTCCGGCTGGGCCTGTCCTGTCCGCCGCTGTCGTTTGTGCCGCGGCTGGACGCCATGCCACAGGCTGCGGATGCCGGGTCCGGGCCCGGGTCGGCCGGCAGCCTGGCAGACGCTTGAGCGCGCACTACCTGGCCATCGACCAGGGCGGCCACGCCAGCCGCGCGATCCTCTTTGATGCCGCCGGCCTGAAAGTGGATGAAGCGTTCGCGCCGCTTGCCACCCATCGCGACGGCGACATCGTCGAACACGATCCCGCCGGGCTGATGGCTTCCCTGCGTACGGTGCTCGCAGCCGTTGGTGGGCGCGCCGTCGCCAACGGACGCGATATCGTCGCTGCGGGACTCGCGACGCAGCGGTCCAGCATGGCCTGCTGGAATCAGCAGACGGGCGCGGCGCTGTCCCCGGTGATTTCCTGGCAGGACCGGCGCAACGCCGGCTGGCTGCGCAGCCTTGAGCCGCATCGCGACTGGATCCGTGGGCGCACGGGGCTGGTGCTCAGCCCGCACTATGGGGCGAGCAAGATGCGCTGGTGCCTCGATGAATTGCCCACCGTGCGCGAGGCTGCCGCCCGCGGCGAACTGGTGATGGGGCCGCTGGCGAGCTTCATCAGCTTCGCCCTGACGCACGAGCGGCGGCTGCTTGCCGACCCGGCCAATGCCTCGCGCACCCAACTCTGGGATCCGCGCAGCCGCGACTGGTCGGCTGAGCTGCTGGATCTGTTCGGCGTCCCGCGCACGGTCTTGCCTGCTTGCGTGACCAGCCGCTTCGCGTACGGCACGCTCGATGCCGGTGGCCGCGCTGTGCCGCTCGTCGTCGTGACGGGCGACCAGTCCGCGGTGCCATTTGCATTCGGGCCGCTCGATCCGGCTGCCGCCTACGTCAATGTCGGTACCGGCGCCTTTGCCCAGCGTGCGATCCGCGACCGGCTGCCCGAGGCGCCCCGGCTGCTCTCGAGCGTCGTGTGGTCGGATGACGACCGCGTGGACTACATGCTCGAGGGCACGGTGAACGGCGCGGGCAGTGCCCTTGACTGGCTGGCTCGCGAGGAAGGGGTGGAGGTGGCGACGCTCCTCGCTGCGGCCGCAGCCCTGCCGGCCGATGCTGAACCACCGATGTTCCTCAACGGGGTGTCCGGCCTCGGCGCACCGTACTGGGTGGGGGACTTCACCTCGCGCTTCGTGGGCGAAGGCAGTCGCGCGGAACGGGCGCTTGCCGTGCTGGAGAGCATCGTGTTCCTGCTCGCGGTGAACCTTGATGAATTGCGTCCGCACGGACCGCCGCTCCGGCGCATCGTCCTGACCGGTGGCGGTGCCCTGAGCGCGCTCTTTTGCCGCCACCTGGCGAGCCTGACAGGCCTGCCCCTGTGGCGCAGTGCAGAACCCGAAGCGACGGCACGCGGCCTCGCCTGGCTGGTGGCGGGGGGTGGCGACGCCTGGCCTGCAGCCGGTACCGGGTTCCAGCCAGAGGCGGATGCGGCGCTGGCGGCGCGCTTTGCGCGCTGGCGTACGACACTGGAGATGGCGCTCGCGGCCTGACCGCCAGGCGCTCCAGCGATGCGGCCATTGCCCCGCCGTTTCTACGCCCGCGACACCGTGACCGTGGCGCGCGAACTGCTTGGCATGCGCCTGGTCCACGTCGTCGATGGCGTCGCCCGCGTGGGTCGCATCGTCGAGACCGAGGCTTACCTCGGACCGCACGACCGCGCGGCGCACTCCGCCCGTGGCCGTACCGCGCGCACCGAGGTCATGTTCGGGCCGCCGGGATACGCCTATGTCTACATGATCTACGGCCTGCATTTCAGCATGAACCTGGTGACGGAACGTGAGGGCCACGCCAGTGGCGTACTGATCCGTGCGCTCGAGCCGCTGCGCCATATCGAAGGCAGTTGCTCGGGGCCGGGCCTCGTCTGTCGTGCGCTCGGCATTGACCGCCGCCACTACGGGCATGACCTGCTCAGTGCGGATCTCTATGTCACCCGGCCGGCCAGGCGCGAGGAGTTTCGCATCGTCGCCCGCCCCCGTGTCGGCGTGCATTACGCGGGCGCCTGGGCGCGCCGCCTGCTGCGCTTCTATATCCGCGGCAATTTGCATGTGTCGCGGCGTTGAGCAGGGAATCCCTCCTTGCGGCAGAGCAGCCGGCTCGCCGGTGCTACGATGCCCGCCCAGCATGCGCATCGAGACCATAAGAGAAGAACTCCGCGCCGCCGGTGCGCGGCCACGCCATGAAGCCCTCGCCCTGCGGGCCTGGTGCCATGGCCTGCCGCTCGATGCCTTTGCGCAGCGTGCGGAGTCGGCTTTTCCTGCGCGCCTGAAGGCCGTTCTGCCGGCGATTGAAGCCCGGCTGGCCGGACTTGCAGTCATTGCGGCGAGGCATCCGGCAGCGGATGGTTCAGAGCGGCTTCTTCTGGCGCTTGGTGACGGGCGCAGCATCGAGTCGGTGCTGTTGCCGCGCGGGGGCCTCTGCGTGTCCACGCAGGTTGGCTGTGCGGTCGGCTGCGTATTTTGCATGACGGGTCGTGAGGGGCTGCTGCGCCAGCTCGGCAGCGCAGAGATCATCGCGCAGGTGGCGCTGGCCCGTGCACGGCGCCTGGTGCGGCGCGTGGTGTTCATGGGTATGGGCGAACCCGCGCATAACCTCGACAACGTCCTCGAAGCGATCGAGCTGCTCGGCACCGCCGGCGGCCTTGGCCACAAGAACCTGGTGTTCTCGACGGTGGGCGACCGGCGCGTTTTCGCGCGGTTGCCGCAGGGGCCGGTCAGGCCGGCGCTCGCGCTGTCGCTGCACACGACGCGGGCGGACTTGCGCGATCAACTGCTGCCGAGGGCGCCGCGCATCACGCCGGCGGAGCTGGTCGATCTCGCCGAGGACTATGCGCACGCCACCGGCTATCCGATCCAGTACCAGTGGACCCTGCTCGAAGGCATCAACGATGGCGACGACGAGGTGGAGGGCATCGCGACCCTGCTTTCCGGCAAATACGCGGTGATGAACTTCATCCCGTACAACGCCGTCGAGGGCCTGCCGTACCGGCGCCCCGCCTGGGAGCGTGCGGCGGCGATGGCGCGCGCCCTGCAGCAGCGCGGCGTGCTCGTGAAGCTGCGCCGCTCCGCTGCCCAGGATGTCGATGGTGGCTGCGGGCAGTTGCGGGCGCGGTCGCTGCCGGATCGCGGTTGCAGCTCTGCCGCTTCCTTGGGCGGGCCGTGACGGGCATCCCGGCGGCGACGGCTCCCCCCTGCGTCCTGCACGAGGACGAAGACCTGCTCGTGGTGGTGAAGCCGGCCGGCTGGAACACGCACGCACCGGCGCCGTTCGCCGGCGAGGGCATCTACGAGTGGCTGCGTGATCGGGAGCCGCGCTGGGCGGGGCTCGCCATCGTGCATCGTCTGGACCGCGATACTTCCGGCGTCATGGTGTTCGCGAAAACGCCGCGGGCGAGCCGTTCACTGACATCACAATTCAGCCAGCGTGAAATCCGCAAGCGTTATGTGTTGCTCACGGACCGCACGATCCCGGCCGGTGAACTGCGCGTGGCAGCCGCCATCGCCCGTGCCGGTGACCGCTGCGTCACACGGGCTCCTGGTGCCGGGGGTGAAGAGGCAATCACGATTTTTCGGGCTGCTGACCTTGCCGGGGGCGCGCCTCGTGCGCATCACGCACTGCTTGCCGAGCCGGTCACGGGCCGCACGCACCAGATCCGCGTGCATGCGGCGGCCAGCGGCTTTCCGGTGCTCGGCGATGTGCTCTACGGCGGCAGCCCGGCGCCGCGCCTCTGCCTGCATGCGGCCGGCCTCACGCTGCGGCACCCGGCTTCAGGCGCGGAAGTCAGCTTCGAGTCGCTGCCGGATTTTGCAGCGGATCCCGGCGCGGCACTGCGCGCGGCCTTCATCAGCCCGGCGGATACCGATGCCTTTCGTGTCTGCCACGGGGCCGCCGATAGGCAGGCGGGCCTTTACGTCGACAGACTCGGTGATTTCGCGCTGGTGCAATCGGCGCACGAGCCGGACCCCGGCGGGCGTGAAGCCCTGGCGGCGCTGCCGGCCACGGGCATCTACCACAAGCGCCTGGATCGGCAGGTGCGCCGGCTCGCTGCTGCCGAGGCGAGCGCGCGGCATATCGGCGGCAGGGCGGCGTCCGGGCATTTCGTGGTGCGGGAGAACGCCCTGCGCTACGAGCTCGGCTTCGGCGAGGGCTACTCCGTCGGCCTGTTCCTCGACCAGCGCGACAACCGCCGGCGCTTCCTCACCCGGCATGTCGCAGCGGGCTTCCCGCTGTATGCGAGCCCGGTGGAGCGGCCCGAAGTCCTCAACGCTTTTGCGTACACCTGCGGGTTCTCGGTATGCGCTGCACACGGTGGTGCGCGTGTCACCAGCCTCGATCTCTCGAAGAAGTACCTCGACTGGGGCCGGCGCAATTTCGAGCTGAACGGTCTCGATCCCGACGTCCACGATTTCATCTACGGCGACGCTTTCGACTGGTTTGGCAGGCTCTCACGCAAGGGCCGGCGCTACGCGGCACTGGTCCTCGACCCGCCGACCTTCTCCCAGTCCCGTGAGCACGGCCGCTTCCGCGTCGAAGAGGACTATGGGCGACTGGTTGTCGCGGCGCTGCCGCTGCTGGCACCGGGGGGCGTGCTGCTCGCCTGTGCCAACACGGCACGCCTGCCGGCAGCCGCATTCGTCGAAACGGTGCGTGCTGGCGCCCACGCAGCCGGTCGCCGGATCGACGCGGAGCACTACGCTCCGCAGTCGCCTGACTTTCCCGTCACCCGCGACGAGCCGGCACACCTCAAGGCGCTGTGGCTGCGCCTGGGCTGAGCCGGCTTCCTGTGCCAGGCTGTGCGGCCCCGGAGGCTACTGCCGCAGGTCCTCGAGTTCGACCCAGCGCTCGGTAGCGGCAGCGTGCTCGCCCCGCCTGGCCTCCAGCGCCGCGAGCACGGGTCCGGTCTGCTCCCAGTCCTGTGCGTAGAAGCCGGGTGATGCGATTGCGCGTTCCAGTGCAGCGATCTCGGCTTCCAGCGCCTCGATGCGCGGCACGAGGCTGTCGAGTTCGCGCTGGTCTTTGTAGCTCAGTTTTACCCGCGCCACCTGGCGAGGCGCCGCAGCGGGCGCGGGTGGCTCGGCTGCGGAAGCTGGCACAGGCGGTCCTTCGGCCGGATCGTCGGCCACACCCAGTTCGCCGCCCTGGCGGAGCCAGTCGGAGTAGCCACCCGGATAGCGGCGCACGACCCCGCCCGTCTCGAAGGCGAGCGTGCTGGTGACGACGTTGTCCATGAACATGCGGTCGTGGCTGACGACGATGAGTGTGCCGTCGTACTGCTGCAGCTGGTCCTCCAGCACTTCCAGCGTCTCGACGTCGAGGTCGTTGGTCGGCTCGTCGAGTACCAGCAGGTTGCTCGGCCGGGTGAAGAGGCGGGCAAGGATGACGCGGTTGCGCTCGCCGCCGGAGAGCGCCTTCACCGGCGTCATCGCGCGCCGGGCACTGAAGAGGAAGCCCTGCAGGTAGCCGATGATGTGCACCTTGCTGCCCTTGAGCATGACGAAGTCGTAGCCGTCGCCGACGACCTGCGCAACGGTCTTTTCCGGGTCGAGGCTCTCGCGCAACTGGCCGAAGTAGCCGATCTCGATGCCGGTGCCGGGCTTCACGGAACCCTGTTGCGGGGCAATCTCGCCGAGCAGGATGCGCAGCAGCGTCGTCTTGCCAACGCCGTTGTTGCCGATGAGGCCGACGCGATCACCCCGCATGATTTTCACGGACAGATCGTGGAACAGCGGACGGCCGCCGAAACCGTGGCCGATGCCGCGCGCCTCGATCACCTTGCGACCCGAGGGTTCGGCGCCTTCGATGGCAATGCGTGGTTTGCGTACCGGGTTGAGGCGCGCGGCGCGCTGCTCGCGCAGTTTCATGAGCGCGCGCACGCGGCCCTCGTTGCGGGTGCGCCGTGCCTTGATGCCCTGGCGGAT
>CAZQGA010000105.1:0-7335 GCA_964592735.1 uncultured Chromatiaceae bacterium
CGTTGTCGGCGTGGTAGGCGACGGGCTCATCCACCCGGCTGCCGCGACGTGACGAGGCACCCGCCTGTTCCAGCTTCGCGCGCTGCGCGGCAAAGCGCGCGTCGGCAAAGCGCAGGAAAATCAGGCCGAGGATGGGGCCTGAGTATTCCTGCGCCTTGAGGCCGGAGTTGGCGCGGAACTGGTCGGCGGCATCCCAGAGCTGCTTTTCGAGCGAGGCGGCGGCGGCATCTTTTTCGGTGGGGGCAATCCAGTGCAAGAGTTCGACTCCCGGGTTCGTAGCGCGGTGAGACGGCGCAGCGCTTCAGAAGGATCTCCCCTCATCGCGGGCGCAGCCACGGGCTGGCTCCGGGCCAGGTTTTTGCGCTGAAGCCCCTGTCCGGTTCCTCTCGCCCTGCCTGCATTGTATCGTGCAGCAACTGCCGGGCATCCCGGCCTACTGGCACGGATCGGCCGTGAACGCCTCCCGCTTCATCATCCTTGCCCTGCTGGTGGCCGCCATCGCGACCTGGATGGCGCTCGATGCAGGCGGTTACCTGGGCCTGGAAACCCTGCAACAGCGCTACACCGTACTGCACAGCCTGGTGCAGGAGCATCCGGTTGCCGCTTCGCTCACCTTCTTCTGGGCCTATGTCACCATCGCCGCCGTCAGCATCCCGGGCGGGGCACTGGCCTGCACCCTCACGGGCGGTGCCCTGTTCGGCTTCAGCTGGGGTTGCGTGCTGGTTTCCTTCGCCAGCAGCTGCGGTGCCACGGCCGCCTGCGCGATCGCCCGCTTCCTGCTGCGGGAGTTCATCGAGCAGCGCTTCCCGCAGGCGGTGGCCCAGGCCGATGCCGGCCTGCGCAGCAACGGCGCCTGGTACCTGCTCGGCCTGCGCCTGGCCACCGTGGTGCCCTACTGGATCATCAACCTCGCCATGGGGCTGACCCGGCTGCCCCTGCGAACCTTCTACTGGGTCAGCCAGCTCGGCATGCTGCCCTCCACGCTCATTTTCGTGAATGCCGGCACCCAGCTTGCTCGCGTGCGCACCGCCGCCGACATCCTCTCCCCTGGCCTGGCTGCTTCGCTGGTCCTGCTCGGGCTGTTTCCGCTGCTGGCCCGCCGGCTTGCCACCGGCCTGCTGGCCCGTCGCAGCCGCCGGGAAGCGGGCCGGTAACAGGCCTGCCCCGCACGAAGGGGGCGTTCCCGAAACAAATTGTTACAGCGCCACGCCGGGGCCCGTGGCATCTTGTGCCGCCTGATCCAAGGGCGGGAACACTCCATGAGCGCTGGCGGCGAGCCGGTCATCGTTACCCGGGGCATTGCCCGCAGCTATGCCATGGGCGATGCCGTGGTGCATGCGCTGCGCGGCGTCGACCTGACCATCGGCCGTGGCGAGTACGTCGCCATCATGGGCCCGTCGGGCTGCGGCAAATCCACGCTCATGAACATCATCGGCTGCCTCGACAAGGCCGATGCCGGCGAGTACCGGCTGCGCGGCAAGCTGGTGTCGGCCATGCGCGACCGCGAGCTCGCGCATATCCGCAACCACGAAATCGGCTTCGTCTTCCAGACTTTCAACCTGCTCCAGCGCGCCACCTCGCTGCACAACGTCGAGCTGCCGCTGGTCTACGCCGGCATCGGCCGCCACGAGCGCCGCAAACGCGCCATGGAAGCCCTCAGCCAGATGGGACTTGCCGGGCGCATGCACCACCAGCCCAACGAACTCTCCGGCGGCCAGCGCCAGCGCGTCGCCATCGCCCGGGCGCTCGTCAACCGGCCAAGCCTCCTGCTGGCCGACGAGCCCACCGGCGCCCTCGACAGCAAGACCGCCGCGGAAATCCTCGCGGCGTTCGACGAACTCCATGCGGCCGGCAACACCATCGTGCTGGTCACCCACGATGAGGGTGTCGCCCGGCGCGCCCGGCGCATCATCAGACTCAAAGACGGAATGATCGAAACGGACACTGCCCATGCGTAGATCAACATCACTGCTCATCACCGCGTCGGCCTGCGGCGTACTGCTGCTCACCGGCTGCGGACGCAAGGCCGCCGAGACCGGGCCCCAGTACGACACCACCACGATCGGGCGGCGTGACATCGTCGTCGCCGTCGAGGCGGCGGGCACGATCGAGCCGATCCTGACGGTGGAAATCAAGTCCAAGGCCTCCGGCGAGGTCCTCAAGGTCAACGGCGAGACCGGACAACAGGTAAAGGCTGGCACGCTGCTGGTGCAGATCGACAAGCGCACGCCGCGCAACAACCTCGCCCAGGCCCAGTCGGCGCTGGAGGCTGCCATCGCCCGGCGCAGCATCGCCACGACCCAGGAAAAGCGCGCACGGGTGTTGCTGGATTCACGCACCATCAATGAAGTGGACTACGAGAAGGCGCAGCTCGAACTCGCCAATGCCAAGGCCGACGTCGTCAGCTCCCAGGTCGCGATGGAAAACGCCCGCATCACGCTCGATGACACCGACGTGCTCGCACCCATCACCGGCACCATCATCGAAAAGCTGGTGGAAACCGGGCAGGTGATCTCCTCGCCCATGAAGGACTTCGGCGGCGGCACCTCCCTGATGAAGATGGCCGATCTCGGCACGGTGCAGGTCCGCGCCCTGGTGGACGAAACCGACGTCGGCAAGATCGAGCCGGGCAAGCCGGTCACGGTCAAGGTCACGGCCTATCCGAACCAGCCCTTCCCCGGCGAGGTCTACAAGATCGAGCCGCAGGCGAAGCAGGACCAGAGCGTCACCACCTTCGCCGTACTGATCCGGCTGCCCAACCCGCAGGGCCTGCTGCGCCCGGGCATGAACGCCGACGTCGAGATCAAGGTGGCCGAGCGCACGAAAGTCCTCGCCGTCCCGACGATCGCCTTGCGCACGGCGCGTGAGGTCAGCACGAACGCCGCCGCACTGGGCCTCGACGAGGCCGTCGTCCGCGAGCAACTCGGCAGCGGCCTCGCCGGCGCCTCCGGAACCCGTGGTGACAGCGCCAGCTACGAATATGGCGGCCATTACTGGACGTTCATCCAGCGTGATGGCAGGCCCGTGGCCGTCAACGTCGAAACCGGCATCACGGATCTCGCGTACAGCGAAGTGCTGGCAGGCCTCAAGGAAGGCGACGCGGTGTACATGCTGCCGAGCACCGGCATGCTCGAGGAGCAGGTCCGGCGCAGCGAGATGATGCGCCGCTTCAGCGTGATGCCCACCGGCGGCGGGAGCAGCAAGCCGGCGGGCCAGCGGGGCCAAAGCAACCAGGGCGCCCAGGGCAGTCAGCCTGCCCAGGGCCGTCCGCCGGCGGCCGACGGGTCAGGGAGCCGGCAGCAGGGCAGCGGTCAGGGGAATGGCAATGCAGCTCGGTGAGCTGCTCATAGTGGCGCTGCAGTCGGTGCGGGCGAACCTGTTCCGCTCGGTGCTCACCATGCTTGGCATCATCATCGGCGTGGCCTCGGTGATCACCATGCTTGCCGTGGGCGCCGGTGCCAAGGGCGCCGTGGACAAGCAGATCGAGGCGCTCGGTGCGGGGCTCCTCAGCATCCGCGCCGGCCAGGTGTTCCAGATGGGTGTGGCCAAGACATCCGAGAAGCTCGACATCGACGACGTCGCCGCACTCCTCAGCGACACCACCACCATCGCCGCTGCGGTGCCCGAGCACTCCGGCATGGAGCAGATCAAGCTCGGCAACCAGAACCGCAACCTGCGCATCGTCGGCACCACGGCCAACTTCGCCGCCGTACAGGACTACAGCATCGAGAGCGGATCGATGTTCGATGCCGCCGATGACGTCGCCAAGCGTGCCGTGGTCGTGCTCGGCTCGAAGGTGCCGCCGATGTTCGGCGAAACGGCCGGGTCCATCGTGGGCAAGACCATCTACATCCGCGGCCTGGCATTTCGCGTGCAGGGCGTGTTCCGCGAAAAGGGCACGACGGGCTTTCGCAACGTCGACGAGCAGCTGTGGCTGCCGCTGCAAACCGGCCGTTACCGCCTGTTTGGCACCGCGGCACTGGACCTCATCAGCGCCAAGCCGATGCCTGGTGCAGGCATGCAACAGGCCATCATCGACATCGAACGCGTCCTGCGCCGCGAGCACCAGATCCGCCCCGGGCAGGAAAACGATTTCAGCATCCAGGACCCGCGCCAGTTCCTCGATTTCCAGCAGACGGCTGCCAACATCTTTGCCTACCTGCTCGCCAGCATTGCCAGCGTCAGCCTCGTGGTCGGCGGCATCGGCATCATGAACATCATGCTCGTCACCGTCACCGAACGTACCCGCGAGATCGGCATCCGCAAGGCACTCGGTGCCACCCAGCTCAGCATCCTCGTGCAGTTCCTCATCGAGGCGATGTTCATCTGCCTGCTGGGCGGGGCCATCGGCATCCTGCTCGGTATCGGCGTATCGCAGGCCCTGACGGCCGTCGCCGGCTGGCAGGCCACCGTCTCGCCCGGATCGGTACTCATGGCCTTCGGCTTCAGCGCCGGCGTGGGCCTGTTCTTCGGGCTCTGGCCGGCACGCAAGGCCGCACGGATGGATCCGATCACGGCATTGCGCTACGAGTAATCCCCGGCGCGGGACTCAGCGCGGCGCCTCCGGCGGGAGCACCACCAGTTCCGCCATCATGCCGATGCCGGCATGGTTGAAGATGTGGCAGTGGAGCATCCAGCGGCCCGCCGCCCCGCCGGGCGCGCCGGTTGCGGGCAGCGGACGGTCAGCCAGGCGCACCCGGAACACCAGCTGGTGTGTCGCCGGGATGTCGATGGTATCCATGAACTCGCTGTAGTCGTATTCGTAGACGGTCTTCCCGACAGAATCGAGCAGGCGTACCGGCTGGAACGAAAAGCCATGCAGGTGCAGCGGGTGGTGTTGCTGCGTGCCATTGCGCACCGTCAACTCGAGCAAATCACCGATGCGGGCATAGCGGCTCGAGGCGAGATAGGGAATGGCGCGATAGCCCCCCGGGCCACCACCCTCGAGCGCCATGCCGTGCACGCCGTCGATCGACTCGCGCAGGCCAACCACGGTGAACAGGATCGCCTCATCGGCACTGCCCGGCAGCGGCACGGCGAACCGCGCCGGATCGAGCAGGTGGTCGTCGAGCGCGAGTGATCGCAGATCCTCCACCGGCGCGGCCACGGCCGGGTGTGTGCGCAGCGGCGCGGCTTCTGCGATCGCGAAGCGGTCGCGCGCCGCAGCACGCCCGGTGACGCGCAGCTTCAGCACCGGCACCGAGGGCAGGCCACCGTAGCCATAGGGATACTCGGTGGTGCCATAGTGCTGGTAATCACCGGTCCAAAGCGTGAGGACCTCGCCCGGCTGCACCTCGGGCACGGTGAAGACGATATCGGCCCGGTCAGCATTGGCGAGCAGGATTTCGCCCGGGTCGTACTTGAGATCCAGGCTGCCTTGTCGCCCGCCCTCGATGCGCGCCTGGTCGAGCAGGCCGCCCTCCCCACCCACGCGGTAGAGCGTGACGCGGCGACCCGCCTCATCGGCCAGCCAGAGCCGGAAGTAGCGGCTGACCGCCGCGTTGACCAGGCGCAGGCGCAGCCCCTCCCCCGCGCGCACCGCGATCTCCGGTGCGAGACGACCGTTGGTGAGCACGAGCTGCCCCTCGTTCACACGGCAGGAGACCTTCCCGCCACAATCCCCGGGCGGCTGCACGTGCGGGATATCACCCGCCGCGAGCGGCTTGCCGAGCGGATGACCGTGGCCGTCGCGCGGCGTCTCGCAGAGATCCCGCGGCGTGGGAAAGGCGCTGTTGCCGGGGAAGCTCCCCAGCCCTTTCGCCGTGAGCGACCAGGGCAGTGCAGGATCGGGCGCGAATGTGGCTGCGTCGTTGGCACCCGGCGCCTTGCACACGGTGGTGTCGGACAGCACCAGCGTATGGGCCCGCCGTGGCAGCACGCGGCGCGACACCAGCGCCGCCTCAGCCGGGTCCTCCACGACGACGACACCGTACAGACCCTTGAACACCTGGTCGGTCGGCATCATCGCGTGCGGGTGGTACCAGAAGATGCCGGGCCGCGTGACACGGAACTGGTAGGTAAAGGAACCGCCGGTCGGCACCGGATCCTGCGTCGTCGTGGTGCCATCGTTTGCGTTGTCGAGCTCGATGCCGTGGAAGTGCACGCTCACCGGCTCGGGAAGACGATTGGTAAAATGGGCGACAACGCGGTCGCCCACCTTCAGGCGCAGCCCGGGCCCCGGAATGGCGCCGTTGAAGGTAAAGGCATGGGCCATGACCCCGCCAAGGTCCACGGTGGCAGCCTCGGCGACGAGCCGGACCTCGACGATGCCCGGATCGGGGTTGAGATCCTCAGCCATGCGCAGGTTGCCCGGTTCCGCCGCGAGGCTCGCCACCGCCCAGGCCATCGCGAGCAGCGCCCCGGCCATCATGCCTGCCTTCATGGCCTGCTCCCCGGCGCTGCCTCGAGCTCGAAGTAAGCGCCCTGCCAGGAGTTGTCGTGCCCGGCCGGCACCTGGAAGGCATCGGGCCCGGCGTCGATGCGGTACTCCTGCGTCCAGAACCCGCGCACCGATATCACACGGCCTCTGGCATCCGTCACCACCCGCAGCAGCAGGTTGTCGAAGCCTGGCGCCTCGGAAAGGTTGCGCGCGCCGGGCGCAGGCTCTTCGGTGTTGCGCCACACGACGTTGTGGCTGGGGCAGGTGATGCCGCCGCGATTGTCCGTGCAATGGTAGCCGGCCATCACCGCCGTCGTGCGCGCGCCCTCGTTGCCGTCCATCGCGCTGTCGCGGGTGATGCCGATGCGGGCGGGCGCTGCCCAGGCTGCCTCAGCCTTCTGGCCATCGGTGGTTTTCGGTGCCTGCGCGCTCGGAAAACAGTCAGCCGGATCAGCCACACGGCAGAGGCGTTCCGGGAAACCCTTCGAGCCGATGACGTAGTCGAAGCCGCCCGCCGCGTTGCGCGTCGCGCTGCTCACGCGCGTCGGTGCCAGGGTATGCGTAACCTCCGACCAGGAGATCACCGCCCGCGGCGGACGCCCAGCCGGGCCACCGGCGAGTTCGTTGACGTTGGCGACGAGGCTGCGTGCCGCGGGGCCGACGACCAGCGTGCCGGCGATGCTGTCGTCGCCGCCGTCGCGCGTGCCGTGGTCATCGATCACCAGCGTGCCGCCCAGGCTGGGGGCGATGCGGTCGTCGCCGGGGACGGGCGTGTAGTCCGGCGTGGCGTGGGGACTGCCCGGCGCGTAGTACACCGGATTCACGGTCGGGCCAACCCAGGGCAGCGCCTGGCCGGCTAGTTCCGCGCGCGAGCGCGTGTAACTGCAGTCACTGAGATAGAAGAAGATCGAAACGTGGATGCAGGCGTTTTCCTGGCTGCTGTTGAAGCTGCCGCT